>NZ_NSGK01000013.1:0-60116 GCF_002285085.1 Corynebacterium sp. NML 150383
ATGGCTGGAGTGGTGGACCTTCATGTTGCAAGCCAGGAATCCCGATTCGACGAGCACTTTCCCGCCGTAGCCGGAGGTAAGACCGGGAATCTATAGCTCAAAAAGCACACATTTTGTCGCTTAACCCGCAGGTCAAGACTCAGTAAATATTGCATGAGTGAATCTTAAGTGTATCCTTAGGCGTAAAAGTTGGCATACGCCTGTCTACGGCATTATTGTCAATAGAGAATAAATGGAGAGTTTTCCCAGCTCTCGTAAAGGCCTCAAGTACTTACTCACGTATTGGAGAGAACTATGCGCGGAAACAACAAGCCTGCACGCGGGCTGTTTTCCGGAATGAAAAGGACCGTCGTTGCCTCGGCGACGGCCCTTTCGCTTGCCGTCGGCGGTATGGCCGTCCCGGCGATCCCGACCCCCGCGGGAGACAGCCTGTTGCCGACGGCTTCGGCGCAGTGGACTGACGCTGACGTGCCCGATCTCGTAGATCCTTTGAAGGAATTGAACAAAACGCAAACTAAAGGGGTCGCGGGAAACACCTCTGCGTCTTTCGAAAATGCGGACCCTCTCACAAATTACGGAGAGAATTGGGCTCAGGCCCCAGAAGTATTGCGTGAGCTTTCTCAAAATGGGCAGACCGGGTATCGAGTTGAGATACTTGGAAGGGACGATAAAGAAATCCGTTTGCACGGCGTTGAGCTTTACGGCCCGTTAGAACTAAAAAAGGACGAATACAAAAGGGATTACTACGGGCCAGAGCAACAGAGTCGCGCCTTTGAGGAGGGGGAATACTACGTCTGGGTTGATGAGGCTCGCGCAGGCGAATACCGCGTCCTGGGCGACGGACAAGATCGCGTGTTCAAGGTTAAGGCGACCGCCACGCAAGACGAGGAATATGGCGCCGAAGGTTACGGCAACGGGTTGCGGCTTGAATTTCCGAGGGAGTTGACGATCCCGAAGAGCGGTGGCGGTTCAAACGTTAGGCTAAACATATTCGGCCCGGGCTTAGGCGGTCCGGAGCTTCAGCGACTGAACAATTATGTTAAGCATGTGACAGAGCCTCAACGAGCTGTGATTAACGGCGTTGTCAAGGGTGTACCTGCCGACGGCGCGCGTGTCCTTGTCAATGACCAGGATATGGGCCCCGTTGCCGACGGGAAGTTCTCGATTGAAGGCCTCGAACCAGGTTCGTACAAGGTACAGATCGGTGCGACCGAAACGACCGAGGAATCTGCGGCCCAGAACATCTCCGTGAGCGCTGGAGAGACCAAGAATCCGACATTCACCGTCAACGCGAAGACCGGCACCGTTTCGGGTTCGGTGATCGCGCCGAAGAGCTTTATCGATACCGCAGAGGTCGAGCTCCTGGACCAGGACCGTAACCCGGTCGGGCAGCCGGAGAAGGGTAGCGGGTCCTTTGCCTACACCTTCAGTGATGTGCCGGTGGGCGAGTACTACGTGAAGGTCTCCACGCTGGTTGACGGGTTTTACGGCGAAACGCTGGGCCCATTCAACCTGGGGCACAACGCGGACGAAACGCGTGACCTGACCATCAAGGCGAATGCCGCCACGATTCGTGGCAAGGTCGTCGATGAAAATGGAAACACTGTTGATAATGCGACAGTGAAGCTTCGTGGTACGAACCACGAAGACACCACTGGCAGCGACGGTCTGTTCACGCTGTCGGGCATCACGGATCTCGACACTGCGAGTGGCGAGTACACGCTTGAGGTCGGTCGAACTGAGAAGACCGAAGCGGCTACGAAGACGGTCACCGTGAACGTCGGTAAGCCGACGAACGCCGGAGATATTCAGGTCGAACTGCGTAAGGGCTCGGTCTTCGGTCGAGTCACCAATGAGGCTGGGGAAGCCGTCAACGGTGCGGAGGTACGCCTTGTCGGTGCTGGTCAGGATGTGAAACCAACGTCCACAGACGCTGATGGTAACTACACCTTCGGCGACGTAACTCCGGGTAAATACGACGTGAGCGTCGAGAAGACGCCGCAGAATGGGGAGGGCGGTGCCAGCGCTGTGGTGAGCCCGAACCAGGATGTCGAAGCAAACGTTGTGGTCTCGCGGAACAAGGGGTCCGTCTCCGGCACTGCAAAGTACGAAGGAACCAACGAAACTGCCTCTGACATCCCAGTTGTGCTGTACCGGGGTGCTGATGTAGTGAAGCGCACCACCACTGGTGCGGACGGTACCTTCAATCTCTCTGGCCTGGACGCGGGAGCTTATGACATTGAGTTCGAAGCAACTGAGTCCACGAAGAGCACGGGTAGGGGAGGCCTGACCGTTCCCGCAGGCTCCGGAACGAACGTCGATGCGACTATTCCGTACAAGCCAGCGAAGATTGGTGGCCAGGTCAACCTGGACGGCCTTCCCCTTAAAGGCGTCACGGTGACGGTCAAGGGTAACGGCGAAACTTTCACGGCGGAGACCGATGCTCAAGGTTTCTACGAGGTGCCGGATCCGAAACTCGGCGACGAGAGGGTTCTGAAACACGGCGACTACACGGCCTCGATCGCGGGGACCGATACCTACGACGGTATTACCGTCCGCCCGGAGTACGCAGGCCCGGGCAAGACTCTTGTTTTGAACCTCGACGCGGTTTCCCTGCCTGGCACCATCACCGGCACGGTTGTTGATGACGCGGGTAAGCCAGTCGAAGGCGCCAAGGTTTCCGCGGGCGGCAAGAAGGCCACGACGGACGCCGACGGCAAGTACACTATCCCCGGCGTCGTCCCTGGCGAGAAGACCGTGACCGTCAAAGACGGCGACAACTTCACTGGTAACTCCACCGACGTCACCGTGAAGCCGAATGAAACCACCCCGGCAAAAGACATCACGGTGACCCGAGCAAACGGCTCTATTGTGGGCAAAATTGTCGACGACGCCGGTAACCCCGTCTCCCCGGATAACGTCACTGTGACGCGACCGGATGGAACGAGAGTCCCCGCATCGGTGGTAAACGGCGAGTTCGAGCTCAAGGATCAGAAGCCGGGTCAGTACGAGATTCAGGTCGGTAAGACGAAACTGACGAAGCCGCACACCGAGAAGGTGAGTGTAGAGCCGAACAAGACGGCTACGCCCACGATCACGGTTGAGCGGTTTAACCCTGGATACACGGTCACCGTGCTCAATGATCTCGGCGAACCCGTGGAAAATGCCGAGGTAATCCTTTCTCGCGACGGCCGGGAGCTCGAGCGCAAGCCGGCAGACGCGAATGGCAATGTTGATTTCCCGAACCAGGCCCCTGGAGCCGGCTACTCTGTCGCCGTTGTTCCAGGCGAGGACTATGTAAACGTCAAGGACAACAAGCTGCCTGACCTGGTGGAGGACGCCAACGTCACCTGGAAGATCAGCGTGGCACCGCAGCCCGGGTCCGTTACCGGCACGATCACCGATGACGCTGGTAACCCGGTCACGGGAGCAACGGTTGTCATCGACGGTGAGCGTCGCGCCAAGGACGCGCCTGACGCCGAATTCAAGACCTCGACCACGACTGGCCAGGACGGTACCTACAAGTTCGCAAGCGTTCCTGCAGGTGAGTTCAGCGTTTCGGTAGAGCCCACCAACGCACGCAGCGGCGAACCCAAGGACGTCACGGTGCGCCCCAACCGTCCGTCGACCGCGGACATTCAGCTCACCCGGGCGCCGGGCAACCTCGAGGGTGTAGTCACCAACGATGCTGGCGAATCTGTCAACGACGCCAAGGTGATCCTCAAGGACGCCGACGGCAACGAGGTGGCCACCGCGCAGACGGACGCCAACGGCAAGTACCAGTTCAACGAGCAGAAGGCTGGCTCGTACACGGTTACCGTCGAGGCGGGCACCGCTCACGAGGAAAACACCGTGGACGCGACCATCACCCCTGCGAATACTGAAGTTGCTGATGTCCAGGTCAAGCGCACCAACGGCTGGGCCGAGGGCACGGTAGTGGACGAAACCGGTGCACCGGTTGAAGGTGCAACCGTCACCATTGACGGCGCTGACACCTACACCACCGATGCAAACGGCAAGTTCACCACGGATAAGTTGAACCCGGGCCCGCACGAGGCGACCGTTGCAAAGACTGACGAGTACGGCGGTTATGTCAGGGGCTTCGACGTGAACCCAGGTGTGAAGGCCGACGTCGCCCTGACGGTGAACCGTGCAACGGACACCGTCAATGGCTTCGTGAAGGACGACAGCGGCAAGCCGATCGCGGATGTGGACGTAGTGATCCAACGCGGCGGGCAGACCGTCGACACCGTCAAGGCCGATAAGGATGGCCTGTTCTCCATGGACTCCGTGACGCCGGGCGACTACACCGCGGTTGTTGCGGGCACCGACGAATACAAGGAAGGCAAGACTGCTTTCACCGTTGTCGCCGGTACCCACACCGACCCGGTTGAGGTCGAGGTGCAGCGTAACCCTGGTTCGGTCGATGGCTCCGTGAAGGACTCCACTGGTCAGCCGCTGGAAAACATCAGCCTGACGCTGACCCGTGGCGATGAAGAGCGCAACGCGGCAACCGCGAAGAACGGCTCCTTCAACTTCGATGGTGTTCCTGCAGGTCAGTGGACGCTCAGTGTCGACGCACCGAAGACTTACAAGAAGGTCTCCAACATCGTGGTGAACGTCCCGGCGAACGGGAAGGTCACTGAGGAGATCACGTTGACGTCGACAATCGGCTCCGTGCAGGGCGTAGTCACGGGCGCGAAGAACGCGCCGATCGAGGGCGCGACCGTTACTATCACGGACGTTGAGAACGGCGCAAGCTACGAATCCACCACCGACAAGGACGGTAAGTACTCGCGTGGCGACCTGTCTGTTGGTCAGTACCGCATCGAGGTCCGCGCGGCGGACTACGAGTCGCCCGAGGCGCAGGTAGTGGACGTCGCGCCGAGCGCGAACGTGCAGAAGGACTTCCAGCTGGAGAAGACGCCGGACACCCCGCAGACGGGTACCGTCAAGGGCTCCGTGCGTGACGCCGACGGCAACGCAATTGACAGCGAGGTCGCTGTCGTGCTGGAGAACGTGGACACCGGCGACGTCATCCCGGCAACGGTTGACGCCAACGGCGACTACACCGCGGCTGACGTGCCGGCCGGTAACTACAGGGCGAAGGCGAGCGCGAACGGGTACCGCCCGACCAGCGCGCCGAGCGTGACCGTCAACGTTGGCAAGACCAGCTCGGTCCAGGCGATCGAGATGGCGAAGGTCGCCGCCCAGGACGCCAAGGTGTCCGGCAAGGTCACCAACACGGCCGGCGACCCGATCGAGGGTGCCGTCGTGGAGATGGTTGATGACAACGACCCGGAGAAGTTCGTGGTGTTTGTCACCAACGAGAAGGGTGAGTTCTCCGGTGAAGCTGCCCTGGGCGCCTACACCGCGACCGTGTCCAAGGATGATGGCAACTACGTGGCCAAGAGCGGCTTGAAGTGGGACGTTACCGACGCCGACGGTCACTCCTTTAACGTCGTGCTCGACTCCAAGCCGAGCGATCACCCGAACAACACGGGTAACTTCGAGGGCGGCGTGCGTGACCAGGAGGGCAAGCCCGTCCCGGGCACCACGGCCACGGTCCGTCACCCGGACGGTTCCACCTCGGAGCTGGAGATTGACCCCACGACCGGTGACTTCACGTCGGACGACCTGGAGCCGGGCGACTACGTTGTGGTTGTGGATCCCGCCGACGGCCACCGCACCCCGCGCTACACCGAGGTGACGGTCAAGGACGGCGAGAAGGTGACGGTGCCGCGCATCATCACCCCGACGACCAAGAAACCGATCAAGGTGGACAAGGGCGAGCCCGGCACCATCAACGGCTGGCTCGTTGATGACCTGAACGAGCAGATCCCGGGTGCCAAGGTCATTGTGAAGGGCAAGGGCACGGATGCCGACGGCAACCCGACCGAGACCTTCCCGGCGGTGACCGTGGACAAGGACGGCCACTTCACCACCGACAAGCTGCCGGCCGGCGACTACGAGGTTGACCTCGAGCTGCCGGAGGGCTGGACCAAGCCGAAGGATTGGCCGAAGACGGTCAAGGTCACCGACGACAAGCCGGCGCACCAGGGCATTGTCAACGTCAAGGCACCGCGCTCTGAGATCAAGGGCCAGGTTGTTGACGGCGACGGCAAGCCGATCGACGGCGTGCTGGTCACAGTCACCGACTCCCACGGCGACACCAAGGAAGTTCCGGTGGACAAGAACGGCAACTACACCATGGATGTGGTGCCGGGCGACGCCATCGTGGAAATCTTCACGCCGGAGGGCGTGCAGAAGGTCGACCCGATGTACATCCCGGTCCGCCCGGGCAAGGATGTCGAGCTGCCGACGGTCAACCTGACCAAGAAGGCACTGAAGCTGGAGAAGCGCGTGCGCGGCTATGACGCCAACACGCCTGACGACGCTCCGGGCCTGCCCAACGACGAGGACCTCATCTACGGCTTCATTGTCACCAACGAGTCCGACGTGACGGTCCACGACATTGAGATCGAGGACCCGTTCGCGCAGGGTGCCATCAAGGCACCGAAGGGCTGGGACGGCACCCTGAAGCCGGGCGAGTACAAGGTGTTCTCCGCGGTCATGGCACCGCCGGTGGACAAGGGCGCGTTTGCCAACATCGCGGTCGCACGCGGTAAGGACGACCACGACAAGATGGTCGCCTCCACGCCGAACGAGGCCTACGTGAAGTTCATGGACATGAACATGCAGAAGAAGGTCAACGCCCGCTTTGCTACCAACGCGGACGACCCGGTCCACATGGCTGCGGACGAAGACCTCTACTTCACCTACGAGGTGGTCAACACCGGTTCCATCCGTATGGAGAACGTGACCCTGAACGACACAATCTACGAAGGTGACGAGGAGAGCTTCGACCCGAAGCACCCGGGCAAGGGCACGCCGATGGAGATCATCCCGCCGAAGGGCTTCAACGGCACCCTGATGCCGGGCGAGCGCGTCGTGTTCAAGGGCGTGCTGCCTCCGCTGGCCAAGGGCAAGCGCCACCACAACGCGGCAGAAGCCGCGGGCCAGGCCCCCGAGCCGCCGAAGCGCGCGAAGCCTGTCGACGGCGAGCCGGACTACGGCGAGGACGTCTCCGGTCTCCTGGTGATCACTCCGAAGGAGAACGTGGAGGGCAACGCCCACATCGTGGTCGAGGAAGGCGCAGCACTGCCGGCCGTGACCAACGTTGATGGCAACATTTGGGTTGACATGAACGAGGATGGCAAGCGCGATGCCAAGGACACCAACTTCGGTGGCATGGACATCACGCTGCACTCCCTCGACGGTCTGCCGGACGTGAAGACCACCAGCGACAGTGACGGCACGTTCAACTTCGCCGCCGCGCCTGCTGGCAAGTACACGCTGCAGATGCGCAACCCGGGCGGCGTCGTGCTCGCCGACCCGCTGGACCCGGACAAGAACGAGAACGGCATCGGTGCCGCGCTGGAGTCGAAGGAGTTCGAGATCACCGGCGACGAGGAGAAGATGGACGTTGACGTCCGACTCCTCGACCGCCCGATCGAGTACACCGAGACGACCACCCCGGCACCGGAGCCGGAGGGCAGCTCGCTGGGCAAGTGCCTGGCGGACACCTCCTCGGTCTCCAACCCGGCCACCTGGCTAATCCCGATCGGCATCTTGATCGCGGCCATGGGCGGTGCGGCGGTCCTGTTCGAGGACGAGTTCAACGCAGCAGTGGCGCAGTTCAACCAGGCCATGCCGAGTCTGAACATCCAGCGCCCGGAGTGGATGAACGAGATCTCCCGCCAGCTGGCGCAGATCGACCCGGCCGTCCCGGCGGGCGTCCTCGCGGCAGGCATCATCGGCCTGGGCGCGCTCGCGCTCGGCCTGACCTACGCCTCCTGCCAGTCCGGCGGAGAGATGGGCAGCAGCACGGGTGACGCGAAGGGCTCCTCCTCCAAGAAGGAAGAGAAGACCCTCACCACGGCCGCTGAGCCGACCAAGGTCAACGCCTAACGCCAGGCACCTCTGAGGCGAAAGCCCGTCGCGGAAACGCGGCGGGCTTTACGCTTATATACAGCTAAGAAACTGAGCGGCGCTGCGTATTGAGAACGCCTGCCAACACGGATACATTAGTAATGGTTTTTGGGCTGAGTGCGCCCGCAATAACGCTGAGAGGTACCACATGAATTTGAAGAAGCACACTGGCAAACTGAGCTGCGTCGCGCTCGCGGCAGCGGTCGCGGGCACGGTTGCCCTCACGCCCGTCGCGAGTGCGCAGGACCCATCGCTCGCTGCGGGTCTGGCAGACCTCGCCTCGAAGGCGAACGAGGCGCTCCCCTCCGTGCAGGAAGCGTCCGCCGGCACCGGCTCCTACCAGGCGCACTTCACCTCCGGCGGCTGGGCCTACACCGCACTCGCACTCAACCCGTTCAATGACCGGGTTTACGCGGTGTCGAAGGCCGAGCGGGGCAAGCCGGCCAACCACCTCCTGCGTATCCACCCTGTCACCGGTGAGGTGCTCGACATGGGGCCTTTGGCGCTTGACGACGCCACGTCGACCCCCACCATCACCTCCGCCGCCTTCACCCGCGCCGGTGACCTCGTGCTCAACACCGGCGACGCCATCCACACCCTGGACCTCTCACAGGATGCGGCAGGCAGCCCCCACGAAGGCGCCCTCACCTTTGACTTCCATGCACTGGAGCAGCGCGGCGAGACCGACGCGAAGGCACCGCACGCGTGGGGCTCCCTCGGGGGCGACGCAGATGCCAACACCCTCTACGCCGTCTCTACCGGCAAGGACCCCAAGACGAAGAAGGACGTCCCCTTCCTGTGGACGCTTGACGTGCGCGAGGCCACCGTCAGCGTCGAGCCGCTCGCCGTGGCGAAGGGCGTCGACGCTGCCAAGGTGGGTGACCTGAACTACGCCTACACCAACCGCGCCGGCAACCTGGTCTTCGCGGACGACAAGGCCTCAACCGTCGAGGTGAGGGACGCGGCCACCAAGCCGCTGCTCATCGCCGCGACCACCGAGGGCACCCGCGTCACCGACAACTACCTCAACCTGGCCAGCCTGCGTGCTGGGGCCTGGTACAAGCCGGTGACGGAGCCGCAGAAGCCGTCCGCAGAGCCGGCGACGCCCCGCGTCGCTACCGCTGTCCCGACGGAGCCGACCGTGAAGGCCGCCGAGCAGGCATCCCCGAGCGCGAAGGAGCCTGCTCCGGCGCCGGCCCCGGCCGTGCCTACGGAGGTGGCAGAAGTGTCGGAGCCGAGCTCGTCGGTAAGCACTGAAGCCCCGGCGCCCACCGCGGCCGAGGCGCGCGACGTGCTGGTGACCGTGATGGACGAGAACGCGCACGCGGTGGATGACTACGAAGTGATTGTGGACGAGGACCCCTCGATCTACGCCAAGACGGACCGCGAGGGTCAGGCGCGCCTGTCGCTGCCCGAGGGCATGGGCGACGTGAAGGTCGCGGCTGGTGACGAGCTGTTCCCTGTCGCTGCGGGCGAGACCTCGCTGCGCGTGCAGTTCAACGCTGGCGAGGCAGATGGGACCGCGACTGGCACCACTTCGGAGACCGCCCCGGTGACCACAACCACGACGACCGGGGCCGACCTCGAGGCGGCGAAGGTGAAGCTCACGCTGCTGGACGAGGACGACAAGCCGGTGAAGCGTGTGCATCTGGAGGACCGCAACGGCGACGATGCAGGGCGTACGAACAAAGACGGCGAGTTCACTGTCACGATTCCCGCCGGTAAGAAGAGCGTCCGCGTTCGGCTGGAAGAAGACGACGTCCCGAAGGGCTACAAGAACTCCTACTTCACCGTCGACCGCGACATGGATGGGGAGGAAATCGTCCTGAAGAAGGACTCCGCCTCTGGTGACGGCAAGTACCCGGAGAAGAACGCGCGCATCACCGTCGTGGACGAGGACGACAACCCGGTAGAGAGCGCCGTCCTGGTGTCGGGCGAGTCGATCCTCGGCGTCACCAACGCCAACGGCGTGGCCGACGTGGTGATCCCGTCCGGCGACGAGCGCTTCGTGCGCATCACCCTGGACGAGGTCCCGGACGGTTACAGCAACAAGGAGCTCGTGTTCAGCCGCGAAAACAACTCCGGCGAGATCGTGCTGAAGAAGAAGGGGAGCACCACCTCCACCAAGTCCAAGCCGAAAGAGATCCTGGAGGTCATGGATGAGGTGAAGCCGCTGCTGGCCGGAATCCTCGGCCCGGTGGGCGCCGCAGCCGGTGCGTTGGGTGGCGGCAAGGCCGGAAGCAAGACGACGGGCACCAAGTCCACCTCCACCTCCACCACCGGTACCTCCACGGAGAGCACCAGCTACTCCCGCGCGAACCTCACCGGCGGCGTGTCCACCGGGCGCACCACCAGCGTGGAGCAGAAGCAGTCCGTGGTGAAGCGCACGGTGAGCAACAAGAAGTCCGGCTCCTCCAAGGACGATTCGGACGAGACCACGAAGTCCTCCAGCCGCGATGGTGATCTGGCGGAGACCGGTACGCCGATGACCACCGTTATCACCCTCGGCCTCCTGCTGCTCCTGGCCGGTGGCGCCTACATGTACATGGGCCGCCGCCGCGAGGGCGAATAGCACCGGACGCAGAGGCGAACCCCCAGACACCGTGTCTGGGGGTTCTTCGTGTCTCAGGGCACTGCTAGAACACCTCGACGCGCCCGCCCAGGGATTCGATCTGCTGGAGCTGGCGCACCCACCCCGGCGCACCCGGGTGCAGGCGCATGACGGGCCGCGAGGAGATCTTCACCGGGGAGACGGACTCGCGGCGGGCGCCGGAGCGGGCGCTCATCCGGGTGTAGGCGCGGTGGCCGGACTCGGCGAGCTGCTTCATCGACGGCGTGGCGCCGGCGAGGTCGGCGCGTGCGGTGTGGAGGACCTCGATGTACTCGTCAAGCACGCGGACCAGGGATTCCGCGTTCGTCTCGCACATGTTGCGCACCAGGACCGGGTCGGTGCCCGCCACGCGCGTGCCGCCCTTGTAGGAGCCGGCGGCCAGCGACTGCGCGAGGGTCCCGCCCTTGTCGCCCACCAGGGCGAGCGCCTCCGCGAGCACGTGCGGCAGGTGGGAGACGCGGGCGACCGCCTCGTCGTGCGGGTTCACCCGCACCGGCACTGCCTCGGCGCCGGCGGCGGCCGCCAGCTTGCACACCTGGGCGAACAGCTGCGACCAGCACTCCGGCACGCGGTCCACTTCCAGGGCGTAGTCGTAGGTGACCACCCAGGCGGCGCGGGAGAACAGGCCCTCCTGGGACGCCACCCAGCCGGAGTGCTCGGTGCCCGCCATCGGGTGCCCGCCCACGTAGCGCTCGCCCATCCCGCGCGCGAGGACGAGGTCGTACACCGGCTTCTTCACCGAGACGACGTCCGTAAAGCCGCAGCTCGGGGCGTACTGGGCGATGGCGTCCAACACGTCGGCTACCGCCTCGAAGGGGACGGCGATGACGATGAGGGCGTCGTCGCGCTGGGCGCGCTGGAGGACGTCGATAAGCGAATTGGTTGCGTCGAACCCGTCGCGCTGCGCGGCGCGGGTGCCATTGCGGGAGTGGGTGTAGCCGTAGGCGGTGTGTCCCTGGGCTACGAGGTCGCGGAGGAGGGAGCCGCCGATGAGCCCGAGGCCGACGATGCAGACGGGCTTGAGGCGGGTGCTGGGGATCCGGGATGCGTCGCTGAGATTCACGCCCCTCATTCTAATGACAACGGCCCGCCGTGCCGACTACTGTGGGCGAACATGAGCGAGGATTACACGGGCGGCTGGGCCGTGACGGTGGCGCAGCACAACGGGGTGTGGAATGTCCGTGGGTACGCGGATGATTTTGGGGACATGGGGGCGTCGATAAGCGCGGTGCGTGCGCTGCGCAACGAGGGGCCGGCGTTTGCGATGCTCAACGTTGAGGACGATTACCTGGTGGTCGTGCGGCCCGGGCCGGTGCGCGCGCGGGTGCTGCTGTCGGACGCGACGATGGCCGTGGATGACGAGTTTGCGGAGTCCGTGCTCGCGGAGGCGGGGATCGACGCGCCCGACATCGACCCCGATGAGCTGGACATGGTCGACGCGTGGGGCGACGGTGACTTTGACATCTTTGCGGACCTCGGGGTTTCCAGCGAGCAGATCAGTGTGCTTATCGACGAAGACGCGGACCCCGAAGACCTCGCCTTCATGCTCGCCGACGAGCTCGGCTTCGGCGACGAGCTCGCGGACGCACTCGGGGATGCGGACTAGCGCACCGCAGCGCCGCGCCGAGGCCCGCATGCGCGAGGCGCTGGACCTGGCGCGCACGACCCCGGCCGGTGACGTCCCCGTCGGCGCGCTCGTCTTTGATGCGTCGGGGCGCGTCGTGGGCAGGGGAGTCAACCGCAGGGAGACGGACGGCGACCCGACCGCGCACGCCGAGGTGGAAGCGATCCGCGCCGCCGCCCGTGAGCTGGGCACGTGGCGCCTGGACGGCTGCGAGCTGGTGGTCACGCTGGAGCCGTGCACGATGTGCGCCGGTGCCATCCTCGGCGCACGCGTCGCCTCCCTGGTCTTCGGTGCGTGGGAACCCAAGACCGGGGCGGTGGGCTCGCTTTTCGACGCCCTCCGCGACCCCCACCACCTGCACACCGTCGAGGTGCGCGCGGGGGTGCTGGCGGAGGAAAACGCGGCGCTGCTGGAGGCGTTCTTCCGGGACCTTCGGTAAGCTGGGCTGCGTTAGCAACAGACTCGACCGAAAAGGAGACCGTCATGGGTTTTGAGGACAAGGCAGACCAGCTCAAGGGCAAGGCCAAGGAGGCAGCCGGCGAGGTTACGGACAACGAAAGCCTGGAGAACGAGGGCAAGGCCGACCAGCTCAAGGGCGGCGTGCGCGAGAAGCTCGAGGACGCTGGCGACGCAGTGAAGGACAAGTTCAACGAGGTCGCTGGCAAGGTCCAGGACCGCGTCGACGGCGAGAAGTAAGCCGCGGGCGGATTTGGTCTCCGGCGCACCCTACCGTTATTCTGTTTCACGGTAGCGTGTCCGAGCGGCCGAAGGTGCTCGCCTCGAAAGCGAGTGAGGGTCAAACCTCCGCGGGTTCAAATCCCGCCGCTACCGCCAAAGAAAAGTGGCGCATCCCCGGATGTTGGGGGTGCGCCACTTTTTGCGTTCGTACCTGTTTGAGCCTCTAGACTTCAATCTAGAGAGGCTAACTATATTGGCCTTACAGCGGTTCCATATCTATAGACTATGCGAAGTTTCCATAGCCAGAAATTGTGCTCACCCATAAGAACGCTGATACGACGAAAAACGCGGCGAATGTGAAGGCAAAAGCACGCCATGATCGGTCGCTAAGCCGATCCTTTTTCAACATGTAGACAGACATGGCTAATACGCCCAACACCACCAATGAAGGTAGAGGTAGCCCATAGAAAACGAAAGGTATTGGAAGCCATGTGGACAGGAGCACTCCGCCATAAAGGGTTGCGAAGCCCAAGACAATTCCAAAAAGCACTTCCGGAATGATCGTTCTTTCTTTCACAACAAATTCCTTACCAATCAGTTTATCTTGATCAGACCACCGTTCTTAGCCTGCGCATGACATTCATTGATGGCGCCTGAAGCGTCCTGGGTTTAGTTCCTACCTCTGCTAAGGAAGGATTGGCACTATACCCAGAGAGTATTCTGCCGAGCTCAAAGAGATGGCGGTCCATTGCCACTACCTGTACAAACAAAAGAGCCTGTTTGACGAGATCCCCGTGACGAGATCCGCGGTCCCTTTTCCCGCATCTTCGTCAACCAGTCCTCGTCAACTGAGTTGTGACCCCTTTGGCCCAGCGGGCCCGACCACTATGATTGGCCGAGTACTTGAAACGTACGCAAGACCTCTCTTTCCCAACACCCGAAGGGCCGTGTGATCTGTGGCGAAGCTCCTCTTCCGGCTAGGACGATGGTCCTACCTGCGCAAATGGCGGGTGATCGTGGCGTGGCTGCTCATCCTCGGCGCGACCGCGGCGGGCGCACTCTCGCTGATGCGGCCGTTTACCTCCGAGTTTTCCATCTCCGGCACACCCGCCATCTCCGCGCTGGACACGTTGGAGGAGAACTTCCCCGGGGAGGGCAACGTGGCCACCGCGCCGGGCGTCAACCTGGTGTTCGCCGCGCCCGACGGCCAGTCGCTGGACAGCCCGGAATACATGCGGGCGATGGACGACACGGTCGGCTACATCGAGGACAACCTCGAGGGGCTGAGCGGCACTGACCGCTTTGGCAACCCGGTCGAGGTCAACCGCGAGCTGCAGGACATGATCGTCACCCAGATGACGGACATGGGCCTGCCGGAAGAGACGGCGAAGGCGGACGCGCACAACCTGCGCACGGTCTCGGACGACGGCCGGATCGGCTACACCACCTTCGAGTTCGGGGCCGAGTCCTCCATGACGGTGGAGCAGGTAGACCGCGACGTGGTGAACCAGGCGATGCAGATCGGCCGCGACGCCGGCCTGGAGGTGGAGGCCGGCGGCGCCGGCTTCGGCGACCCGATCGAGATCAACACCACCTCCGAGCTCATCGGCCTCGGCGTCGCCTTCCTGGTCCTGCTCATCACGTTTGGCTCCCTCGCGGCTTCCACGATCCCACTCATCACTGCGGTGGTGGGCGTGGGCATCGGCGCGCTCGCCATCGTGCTGACCACGCACTGGGTGGACCTGAACAACGTCACCCCGGTGCTCGCCGTGATGATCGGCCTGGCGGTGGGGATTGACTACGCCCTGTTCATCCTGTCCCGCTACCGCCAGGAGCGCAGGACGCTGCCCGGGCCCGACGCGGCCGGCATGGCGGTGGGCACCGCCGGGTCCTCCGTCGTGTTCGCGGGCACGACCGTGTTCGTCGCCCTCGTCGCGCTGGTGTTGGCGGGGATCGAGTTCCTCTCCTGGATGGGCCTCGCCGCCGCGCTGACGGTGCTGGTCTCCGTGCTCGTGGCGCTCACGCTCCTGCCCGCGCTGCTCGGCCTGTGGGGCGACCGCGCGTTCGCGGGCCGCATCCCGGGCGTGGCCGGCCAGCCCGGCCCAGGGAAGCGCCCCGCGAAAGATTTGGACGAAAAGTCCATGGGCCGCACCTGGGTCAACTTCGTGCGGAAGTTCCCGGCCGTGGTCATGGCGTGCGTGGTCCTGGGCCTGGGCGCGCTGGCTTCACCGGTGCTGGACTTGGAGATGGCGCTGCCGTCGGATAGCACCTCGAACCTCGACACCACCCAGCGCAAGTCGGCGGAGCTCATGGCGGAAGGCTTCGGACCTGGCGTGAACGCGCCGTTCCTCGTCGTGGTGGACGCGCACGCGGCGAACCCAGACTCGGAGATCTTGCGGCCGTACATGGACGCGATCCCGGACGAGCAGGGCGGCGACGCTGAGAAGGCGGCGCTTGCTTCCTTCCTCTACGCCGTCGGCGAGGCCGGCACGGTCAGCGGCATCCAGCACGCGCAGCTCATCGGTGTCAACGACGACATGACCGCGGCGCAGATGGTGGCCTACCCGCAGGGCGGCCCGGAGGAGGAGTACACGCTCGAGGTCGCGCACGGCCTGCGCGAGACCCTGCACCAGGTCGAGGACGCCACCGGCGTGACCATTGGCCTGACGGGGCTCACGGCGGTGCAGATGGACATCACCGAGGAGCTCAGCGGCGCGATGCCGCTCTACCTGGCGATCGTGGTTGGGCTGGCGATCCTGCTGCTCATGATCGTGTTCCGCTCCATCCTCGTGCCCGTGGTCGCGGGCCTGGGCTTCCTGCTCTCGGTCGGCGCGGCCTTCGGCGTCACGGTCCTGTTCTGGCAGGAGGGCTTCCTGGGCCTGGTCAACACGCCGACCCCGATTCTGTCCTTCCTGCCAATCTTTCTTATCGGCGTCACCTTCGGTCTGGCCATGGACTACCAGGTCTTCCTGGTCACGCGCATCCGCGAGCACTACCTCAAGCTGCGCCGCGAGGGCGACCCCGACGCGGAAATCCACGCCGTCCAGCACTCCACCGTCGACGGCTTCGCGCAGGGCGCGCGCGTGGTCACGGCAGCCGCGATCATCATGATCGCCGTCTTCGTGGCCTTCATCAACCAGCCGCTCCCATTCATCCAGATCTTCGGCTTTGCGCTCGGCGTCGCAGTGCTTTTCGACGCTTTCTTCGTCCGGATGGCACTCGTCCCGGCCACCATGTTCATCCTCGGTCGTTCGACCTGGTGGATGCCCCGCTGGCTCGACCGGATCCTGCCGCACGTGGACGTGGAGGGCACCGGCCTGGAGCGCGAGTTTGAAGACCACCGCACCCACCCCGACACTGCAGAACTGGAGCCCGCCCGATGAACCCCACACACACCGATCTTTCCTACACCGTCGGCACTGAGCTCGAGCCCGCGCCGGGCCGCCACGGCCGCACGGGCACGATCCACACTCCGCACGGCGACATCCAGACGCCCGCGTTCATCCCCGTGGCCACGAAGGCGACGGTGAAGACGCTGACCCCGGAGCAGATCCACCAGACCGGCGCCCAGGCCATCCTGTCCAACGCCTACCACCTGTACCTGCAGCCGGGCCCGGACATCGTCGACGAGGCGGGCGGCGTGGCCGCGTTTGAGCACTGGGACGGGCCGACCTACACCGACTCCGGCGGCTTCCAGGTGATGAGCCTGGGCGTCGGCTTCAAGAAGGTGCTGGCGATGGACATCGCGGACCTGGACGAGAGCGACATCCGCGCAGCCAACAAGGACCGCATGGCGCGTGTCGACGACGACGGCGTCGACTTTAAGTCCGTCATCGACGGCTCCTCGCACCGCTTCACCCCTGAGGTGAGCATGCAGATCCAGCACCAGCTGGGCGCGGACATCATGTTCGCCTTCGACGAGCTGACCACCCTGGTGGACACCCGCGACTACCAGGAGCACTCCGTGGAGCGCACCCGCCGCTGGGCGAAGCGCTGCTTGGACGAGCACGACCGCCTCACTCTGGCGCGCGAGGGCAAGCCGCTGCAGTCGCTGTGGGGCGTGGTGCAGGGCGCGCAGTACGAAGACCTGCGCCGATCCGCGGTGCGGGGCCTGCTAGACCTGGACCGTGAGGCCCGAGAGGAGGGTAAGCGCGGGTTCGGCGGATTCGGCATCGGCGGTGCGCTGGAAAAGGAGAACCTGGGCACTATCGTCGGCTGGGTCACCGACGAGTTACCCGCCGACAAGCCCCGCCACCTGCTTGGCATCTCCGAGCCGGACGACATCTTCACCGCCGTGGAGGCGGGCGCGGACACCTTCGACTGCGTCGCGCCGACCCGCCTGGGGCGCCGCGGCGGCGTGTACACCCTGGACGGGCGCATGAACCTCACCGCGGCCCGGTTCAAGCGCGACTTCGCCGGCGTGGACGAGGAGTTCGGCGGCTACGTCTCGCAGAACTACTCCCGCGCGTACATTCACCACCTGCTCAAGGCGAAGGAGTTCCTGGCGGGCACGCTGTGCACCATGCACAACCTGGAGTTCATGATCCGGCTGGTGGACAACATTCGCGCCGCCATCGACGCCGGCGAGTACGAGGCGTACCGCGACGAGTTCATGGGGCGCTACTACGCCAAGCAGCGATAGACCAAGACAATTTCGCGGGGGGGCGATGTGGGAGAGCACACGGCAGTGGAAAATTGAGATCTACGACGGTGGAAATTTTTCCAGGTTTTTCGACCGCATAGGGGATGCAGAACGCGCAGTCGTACAGGCCGCGATCGAGCATGTTTTGAGGCGAAAAGGTATTGATATTTGTGCGGGAGAGTGGGGGAAACCTTGGACATGGACTATACGAGCCTAATGTTCACAGCTTTTTCATTCCCCATTCCCGTCCCCCACGATCAGCATCAGGAGAGGGGGGAGCGTAGCAATGGGAAATCTTTGAAGCGTGAAAGTAGTCCGTGAACGGCTTTTGCTCAAGATGCACGCATTCCTCAGAGTCCCATTCGAACGATGCCAATTCATGCCAGACCTCAAATTGTAGCCGCAAACAATGCAGATCCTTAAGGCCAAAAAAGCTGCATAGCTCTGAAATCGTAAACTCCGCAACGACTTCATCTTTGTACAGCTTAATCCGAACAACATGATGGTCAACGTCTACCGGTTCGCCACCCTCTAGGTTCCAGAGTGGGGCTTTTAACAATTTCATTAGAGCCTCCTTAATTAGACTCCCCTGTAAAGTCTCCCTGGCACCGTTCCAAGTTAAAGGAATGGGGATGGTGGTGCCACGTTATATCCAGCTCAACCTCTTGTGGCCAACACACTTCACTCACGTTCCCTTTCAATTGGGGTACGCCCCAGAGTTACATGTGATGTGCTGGCATGAATGAAACACGGCGAGTAGGAAGTCTAATTCAACCCCAACTTCTGCGGCCCGAGAATTTGGCTATCTCTCTGTTCGCACTATTTATTCCTCATTTTCCACGACTTGCAATGCGTTTTGCAGACCATCGATAAGCTGGTAAGAGCGCAGTCCGTGAATGGCTAAAGTTACTAATAGGAGAACAAAGCTCCAACTATTCTGGGAAAATGAAAGTATTAGTACGCCACAGATTTCGTGCTGCACTGAACCATCGGCGGGTGGAAAGGCGACGTTGACGATATGTGTTAAAACACATAGACCTGTGGATGTTCATAGCTGCAGGGGAGGTGCGGGTAATGCCCACAACGAAGTACGAAGAATTCATGAAGCCGTACAAAGAGCAAGCTTCGGTTGAAGCGAGGCGTGTGCACGAGGCGGCCGGAGATCGCAGCGCGTGACGCGATCGGCGCGACGCTAGCTGCCGCGCGTCAAAACAGGCGTCTTTCCCAGCAAGCGGTGGCCGACGGTGCCGGGATTCCGCAAGCCGAGTTTAGCCGGATCGAAAACGGGCTAGGGAACCCCACGGTTGATACTCTGCTTAAGATTCTCACCACGCTGGACTTGCAAATGACCCTGGAGTCGTCCTCCGTCTCTGTCTATAACCAGGGGAAATGAACTTTTTGCCGAAAAGTTAGTCGGCGATCGCGTCCAGCGGCGGGGTGGACGCGGCGCGCCGGGCGGGCCATAGCGCAGCCAGCGCGCCAACGATCACGGAGCCGCCCAAGACGGTGGCGATGAGACGGCCGGGGATGATGATCGTCGATAAGCCTTGGCTCTCCAGCACGGTCAGGAACGCCCAGCCGAGCCCCAGCCCGAGCAGGACGCCGAGGGCGGCACCGAAGACGGACATTTGCACCGACTCGAGCGTGATCATGGTGCGGATCTGGCGCCGCTGGGTGCCTACCGCGCGGAGCATGCCGATCTCCTGGCGGCGTTCGATCACCGAGAGCGTGAGCGTGTTGATGATGCCGAGGACGGCGATGATTACCGCCAGGGAGAGCAGCGCGTAGAGGATGAACAGCATCTGATCGATCAGCGTGGCGGCCTCGCCCGCGACGTCCTCGGCGGAGCGGACCTGCACTACGATGTCGTGGCGCACTGCGTCCTCCAGGTTCGAGCGCAGTTGCGTCTGGTCCACGGTGCCGTCGCCGCTTACGCCCACCATGAGGATGGTTTCCGCCTTCCACGTGGCCACCTGGGCGGCCGCCTCGCCGGAGACGACGAAGGTTTGCAGAATGTTGGAGTCCTCGAACAGGCCGCCCACGGTGACTTCGACGGTGTCGGTGGACACCCCGGGTGCTGCGAGCTCGAGGGGGTCGCCGACGTGCCAGCCGCGCTGCGCGGCGATTTCGGTAGGCGCGATGAGCGTGTTGCCGGACAGGTCGGCGGACCCTTCCACCATGTTGAGCTGCAGCAGGTCGGCGGTGTTGCCGTCGATCACGTCGGTGGCACCTGCGGGGCCGAGCTGATGGCCGTATTCGCCGTCGACGGTGACTGGGGCCTGGCTGTAGCTGGTCACGGTGCCGACGCCCGGTGTTTCGGCGAGCCGGTCCGGCAGGTCGCTGGGCACAGGGAACGAGCCGAGCTCCGGGCCGTAGAGGACGTAGTCTGCGCTGACCTCGCTCTTAGCTACGTCGTCGACGGAGTGCTTCATCGTCGCGCCGAGCATGCCAATCACCGTGACCAGGGCGATGCCCAGCATGAGCGCGAAGGCGGTGGTGGCGGTGCGTCGCGGGTTGCGGTGCGTGTTCGTGGACGCAAGCTTGCCGACGGCACCGAACGGCAGCCCGATGGCCCGTCCAAACGGCGGCACCACCGGCAGGCTGAGCGCCGGGCCGGCGAGGAACAGGCCGGTGATCGCGGCGAGCGCGGCTGCGCCTACCAGCGCGGCACGCCGCCCCGTCGAGCCGTCGTCCCACGCCATGCCCGCGGCGGCCGCGCTCACGCCGACGACGATGAGCAGCATGCCGCCGATGGTGCGCCACTTCAGCGGCTGCCGCGTGGCGGACTCGCTCGCGCGCATCGCCTCGACCGGGCGGACCTGTCCGGCGCGTCGTGCCGGCGCGAGCGCGGAGAGGACCGTCACGATGGTGCCCACGACGAGCGGTGTGGCGACGGCTTGCCAGGTTAGTCCTACGCCGGCGTCGGGAAGTTCCATGCCATTGGCGCGCATGGCGACCTTGATCGCAGCGACGAGTCCCACCCCGCCTGCGACGCCGAGTGCGGAGCCAATCACGCCTACCAGCGCGGACTCCAGTGCGACCGAGCGGGTGATTTGGCCCTTGGTTGCGCCGAGCGCGCGCAGGAGCGCGAACTCCTTGGTGCGCTGCGCCACGATCATCGAGAATGTGTTGGCGATGAGGAAGGTGCCCACAAGCAGTCCGACCAGCGCGAACGCGATGAGGAAGTAGCTGACAAAGCTTAAGGCTTCGCGGATTTTCGCGCTCGTGTCGTCCGCCACCGATTGGCCCGTGGCGATTTCCAGCTCGGGGTGCGCCGCATGCAGCTTCTCGACGATCGCGTCGTCCCCAACACCGTCCGCGGCGGCAACCGTGAGCGCGGGCACCGTGTCGCCGCGTGTGTAGAACTCGGTGTACGTCTCCGGGCTCACGCGGAAGAGGAGGGAGGATTTCTGCGCGAGCTCGTTGTCATAGAAGCCGGTGACGGTGAGCTCGTTGCGCCCGTCGCGGTCGACGGCAATGAGTCGCTCACCGAGTTCGATGCCGTAGTTTTCGGCACCGTTGGCGTTGAGCACGACCTCGCCGATCGCGTCAGGGGCGCGGCCTTCGGTGAGCTCGGTGGGCGCACCGACTGCGTCGTCCGGCCCGTAATAGAGCCCCAGGCGGGACGCACCCATCTGCATCTGGATAGCCGTTTCATCCTCGTGTGCTGCAACGATGGACTTTTCGGCGAAAATATTGGTGCGCGCCACGTCCGGGTGCGCTGCAATCTCGTCGGCATCTTCCCGTGAGATGGAGCCCTGGCCCTCGCCGGGGCGCACCACCGCGTCTGTGCCGTCAAGGACCGTGCCCACCGCCGAGTCGAAGGTGGAGGAGAGCATGGAGGTAAACATCAACGCGCCGGAGAGAAACGCGGTGCCCAGCACAACGGAAAGTACCGTGAGTGCGAGCCGGAGCTTGTGGGCGGCCACGTTTCGCAGCGACACCGTTGCCATCGGGGAGGCCATCTATCCCTCCATGGCGGACATGACCCGCAGGATCGTGTCCATGTCTGGGCGCGCCAGCGAGTCGACGATGTTGCCGTCGCGCAGGAAAATCACGCGGTCGGCGTAGGAGGCGGCCCGGGCGTCGTGGGTGACAATCACCACGGTTTGGCCGTCGCGGTCTACGGAGGTGCGCAGGATGTCCAGGACCTCGGCGGAGGAGTTGGAGTCCAGGTTGCCGGTGGGCTCGTCGCCGAAGATGATGTCGGGCCGGGAGACGAGCGCGCGGGCACAGGCGACGCGCTGCTGCTGGCCGCCGGAAAGTTCGGCGGGACGATGCGTGAGGCGTTTGGTCAGCCCGAGGCGCTGGGTGATCTCGTCGAACCACGCGCGGTCGATGGTGCGGCCCGCGATGTTGGTAGGCAGCGTGATGTTCTCCGCCGCGGTGAGGGTGGGCACGAGGTTGAAGGATTGGAAGATGAACCCGAGGCGGTCGCGTCGTAAAGCGGTGAGTGCCTTGTCGCCCAGGGCGGAGAGGTCGGTCTCGCCGATGTAGGCGGAGCCGGAGGTGGCGGTGTCCAGGCCGGCCATGACGTGCATGAGGGTGGACTTGCCGGAGCCGGAGGGGCCCATGATGGCGGTGAACTCGTCGCGACGGAACTCCACGTTGACGCCGTCGAGGGCGGTCACCTGCGCCTCCCCCTGGCCGTAGGTTTTGACCAGGTCGACGGCGCGCGCTGCTGGCGGTGTGGCCACGGTATTACGCCGCTACTACTGCGGGCGCAGCTCGAGGACGTTGATCATGCCGCGGAGCAGGATGTCCATTACTCGGGAGGTAATGCGGTAGCAGAAGTCCTGGTTGTCGTAGGTGAGGACGCCGATGGTGGCGAGCTGTGAGACGCCGTGGATGGACGCCCACAGCGCCATCATCTGGGTGTAGAGCACCCAGGTGGAGCGCGGTCCGTCGGACTGCGAGATCGCGTCGCGCACGATGTTCATCAGGAAGGTGAACGCCTTGCCCATGTCGAAGGGCTGGGCGGTCCCGCCCTCGTCGTCGAAGGAGACGGGGACGATGGAGCGGCTGGCAATCTCGATGAGGGCGACGAATCCGACCGGGTCGGTCAGCGCGTACTGCAGGTAGCCGAAGCCGGTGGCCTTGATGTAGGTCAGGCCCGGCGAGCCTTCGGAGACGAAGCTGCTCTGGCGCAGGATCGTCTGGGTGTTGGCCTCGTCGAGGTGGACCTCAAGTTCGTGAAGGAGGGCCGCGTCGCCGTCGAAAAGCTGGCGCGCGGTACTCACCGGGAGGCCGGCTTGCTCGGCGGCGGCCTCCAGGGTCATCCCGTCGACGCTGCGGGCGACGACGACCTCGGCGGCGCCGCGGAACAGGGCTTCGCGCGCCTCGTCCATGGTGTCACGCGGCATGTCCTTGGCCTTGGTGGTAAACGGCTCGAGGAGCTCGCCCTTGACGTGCTCCGGCTCGAAGGCCAGGATGTGGCCCTCCTTGATCGTGTCAGCGAGGCCGGACAGCAGAGTCTGCAGCGCCGCCTGGAAGGTCTGCCGCTTCGCAGTGGGGGAGAGGTGGCGCATGATGCCAAACGTGGCCAGGTGGGCGAGGCCGTGTATCTCCGAGAGGACCGCCATGGTCTCGCGGAGGATGAGGGCGTTGTCCACCGGCATGCCCATCTCCTCGGTGAGCTCCACCAGCAGCCGGATAATGCGCGTCGTCGCCGGCGGGAAGGTGTCCAGGTCCGCGGCGTTGTCGATCTGCTCCTCAAAGCTGGGGAACTGGTGCGCTACCTTCGAGCGGCTGTACGCGGCGAAGTAGGTGGGGTTGTCCAGTGCCTGGTTGAAGTAACCGGTGGCGTTGGCGCGCAGCTTCTGCGTGAGCGACGCGTCAGCGGGCAGCTTTGTCAGCTCTTGGTCGACGAAGCCACGGAGGCGCTCGTCAAGGAACGCGCTGACCTCGCTATACAGATCTTCGTCGGAGCTGAAGAGTGTCTTCGCTTCATCGACGGTGATGCCTGCCAGGTCAGCGGCTGCCGGGATGGTCAGCGCGTCGCGGCCCCCGCGGCCGAGGAGGCGAGTGGCGTGGTCCAACAGGTGTAGCTTGACGGAACCTGTGCGGCCTGTGGACGAGGCGGGGTGTTGTTCTGCATTCACCCTCGCCAGTGTACCTCGTCTTCGACACCTGTCCCACCAAACCGCCGCTTCTCATTCAGTGTTTATGCACAACTTATGTGTAGCTTGGGTGACTAAAGTTTCTTCATAGAAAAACGGGCCGCGCCCCGGGAAGGGGTGCGGCCCGTCAATACGGGAACCGAGGGCTACTCGGAGCCGAGCTTGCCGTCGATAGCATCGCGAGCCTGGTCGACCTTGTCGGCCTTGTCCTCGCCGAGCTTGCCCTTGGCAGCGTCCGCAGCCTTGTCCAGGCCCTTGTCGGTAGCTTCCTCGGAGTTCAGTGCATCCTTTGCCTTGTCAAAAACGCCCATTGTGCTAAATCCTTTCGTTCGGGTATTTGCTAATCCGTGGCCCCTCTCGGAACCAGTGGCACCCAACGTAGCGACCAATTGCGGACGCGTCGACCAATCTGGCGGATTTTAAGAGAATTGTTACTTCGCCGTGAGGTCCGCGTGGCCAGCATTGCGCTTCTCGACGCCACGCACCCACGCAATCGTCGGGTAGGTAATGGGCAACAGCACGACCTCCAGCAGCGTCTTCCACAGGAAGCCGACCAGGACGTAGTTGATGAAGTCGCCCGCCGTGCTGATGCCGATCACGCTCGCCGCGATCGCGCAGAACAGGAGCGTGTCCACGAACTCGCCCACGACGGTGGAGCCGATCAGGCGCGCCCACAGGTTGCCCGTGCCAAGGCGGTCCTTCATCTTCTGCAGGACCCACGCGTTGGAGAGCTGGCCCACCACGTAGCCGGCCAGCGACGCCGCCACGATCTGCGGCACGAGACCCAGCACGGAGGCGAACGTGTCCTGGGCGTCGTAGAAGTCCGCAGCGGGGAGCCAGATGGCGATGTAGAAGGAGACGACCGCGAGGATGGCGATGCCAAAGCCGGTGAACACGGCGCGGCGGGCCGCCTTGAAGCCGTAGACCTCGGCGAGGACGTCGCCGATGACGTAGGAGAGTGGGAAGAGGAAGAACGCGCCGTCGGTAAGCAATGGCCCCAACGCCACGCCCTTCTGCGCGGTGATGTTGGAGATGAGGAACACCGCGCAGAAGACGGCGAGCAGGATCGGGTATGGGGAGCGGGAAACTGGGGTATTTGGGGTTGTCACGAATGAGTATTCAACCATAAGTAGGCTCGGGGCATGTCTGCTGGGAGATACGCGCCCTCGCCGAGCGGGGACCTGCACTTTGGCAACCTGCGCACCGCTGTGCTGGCGTGGCTCTTCGCTCGCCGCACCGGCCGTGACTTCTCCCTGCGCATCGAGGACATCGACTCGGAGCGTTCCAGCGCGGAATCGGCCGCGCGGCAGATCGAGGACCTCGAGGCGCTGGGCCTGGACTTCGACCCGCCGGTGACCTACCAGTCCGACAACGGGGAGCGCTACGCCGCCGCGCTGGCCACGCTGGACACCTACGAGTGCTACTGCACCCGCCGCGACATCCGCGAGGCCGCGAGCGCCCCGCACGCCCGGCCCGGCCTCTACCCGGGCACGTGCCGCGACCTTACCGAGGCCGAGCGCGAGGCGAAGCGGGCCGAGCTGGCCGAGCAGGGGCGGATGCCGGCGCTGCGGCTGCGCGCCGGGGTCACCGAGTGGGCTGTGCGCGACTTCTATGCCGGCGAGGTCGTCGGGCCGGTCGATGACGTCATCCTGCGCCGCGGCGGCAACCTCAACCAGGCCCAGGCGGGGGATTGGGCGTACAACCTCGCCGTGGTTGTGGACGACGGTGAGCAGGGCATCGACCAAGTCGTGCGCGGCGACGATCTCACGTTCTCTGCGCCCGCGCAGGCCTACCTGGCCCACCTGCTGGGCTACGAGCAGCCCGAGTACGTGCACGTGCCGCTGGTGGTCAACGGGGAGGGTCGAAGGTTGGCAAAGCGTGACGGGGCGGTGACGCTGCGGGAGATGACGCGCGAGCGGCCGGTGGAGGCGGTGGTGGGGGAGATTGCGGCGTCGATAGGCTGCCCCGGCGTGGACAGCGTCGGGGAGCTGCTGACACAGTTCGACCCAGGGGCGCTACCGCGCGAACCCTGGGTCTGGAGGGGCTGACTACTCCTCGCCTTAATTGTCGCCGCGCTGTGCGAGCTGCTCGTCGATGCGCAGCAGCCCCGCGCCGTCATTGCCAACGAGCTCCAGCTTGTCGATGATGCCCTGCGCGCTCGACTCCTCTTCAACCTGCTCGGAGAGGAACCAGTTAATGGTGTCGCGGGACTCCAGATCCCCCACCTCGTCGGCGACGCGGGCGATGTGGCGAATCTCTGCCGTCACCTTCTGCTCGTGCTCAAGCGAAGCCTTGAAGGCTTCGAGCAGGCTCGCGATCTTTGGCGCGTCGAGCTCGATGCTGGCGAGCACCACGCGCTGCCCGCGGTCCTGGAGGTGCTTGGTGAACTTGGCGGCGTGCTCCACTTCTTCCTGCGCCTGCGCGATGAACCAGGTGGCAGCGCCGTCGAAACCGAGCTCTGTCATCTCGTTGGCCAGGTGGCGGTACAGGTACGCGGCGAGGTACTCCTCGGTGACCTGGGCGTTCATGACGTCGTAAAGCTTTGCGTCCATGGTGATTGGGCCTTCCTTCTACGGGGCTGATGTCGTGTGGCCCAGCCTAGCCGAAAACGGCGTACGAGTGCTGTGCCGCTACGCCACCTCTCGAAGACCCCCGGCGTCTTCATCAAACGGGGCTGTTGCCTGCCGGGGTGTGGGGGCTTCCGGTGTTTTTGGCTAGATGACGAGCGCAGGATGACGAGGATGCGGACCACGTCTCGCATCTTCGTCAAGGGGTTCTCGTCAAACAGGTCAGAACTCGCCCCGGCGCCCCGCCAGGCGCACGGCCCCCGGCAAAAATAAGGGGACCCCACGCACCTGCCAGAGCTCGCTGACCCTTGCTGCGTTCCCGCCCTGGGGGAGTTCACAAGATAAGCACCGCGTGGGATCCTGCCCCACACTGTAGCCAACAATTCCCGCGAGCTCCAAACCCCGCCAGAGCCCAATGCCTATCGACGCCCCGCCACACCCCTTGCCCAGCGGTTTTGGACCGGGTAGACGCATGCGCTAAAGTATTGCCACGACGCTGTGAGCGTTACTCATTGGAGGATTCGACTAGCGGCCTATGTCACACGCCTGGAACGCGTGCGGGTAGCAATACCCTCGTGGGTTCAAATCCCACATCCTCCGCCAACTCACCGGCACCCCGCAATCACGCGAGGTGCCGGTTTTGCGTTGCTGGGCGATCGCAGCCCCGTTGTAAGATCGGAGCAAAACGTTATCGCCTACCCACGATTGGATGCGTGAATCGCACATGGGACACACTCCGCTGACAGACCACACCCCGGAGCAGCTCGCTGAGCTGGCGCAAGAGGTCCGCGCGCAGTACGCCGACCTGCAGGCGAAGGGCCTGAAGCTGGATCTGACGCGCGGCAAGCCGTCGTCCGAGCAGCTGGACTTTGGTAACGAGCTCCTGGAGCTGCCGGGCAAGGACCGCTTCACGGACAGCTCCGGCGGCGACGTGCGCAATTACGGCGGCGGCGTGGGCATCCCGGACATCCGCAACCTGTGGGCGGAGGTGCTCGGTGTGGACCCGAAGCTGGTCATCGCCGGCGATTCCTCCTCGCTGAACATCATGTTTGACCTGGTGTCCTTCTCCTACATGTTTGGCAACAATGACTCCGCGCGCCCGTGGAAGGACGAGGAGCACGTCAAGTGGATCTGCCCGGTGCCGGGGTACGACCGCCACTTCTCCATCACCGAGCTGTTCGGCTTCGAGATGGTCACCGTGCCGATGCGCGACGGCGGCCCGGACATGGACAAGGTCGAGGAGCTGGCGAAGGACCCGCAGGTCAAGGGTATGTGGACCGTGCCCGTCTTCAGCAACCCCACCGGCACGGTCTACTCGCGCGAGGTGATCGACCGCCTCGCCGCGATGGAGACGGCCGCGCCTGATTTCCGCATCGTGTGGGACAACGCCTATGCCGTCCACACGCTCACCGACGAGTTCCCGGAGAACCCGAACGTGCTGGAGATCGCCGCGGCCGAGGGCAACCCGAACCGCTTCTGGTACATGAGCTCCACGTCCAAGATCACACACGCGGGCTCGGGCGTGGCTTTCTTTGCCTCTTCGGAGGAGAACCTTGCCTGGTACACCAAGATCGCCGGGGTGCGTGGCATCGGTCCCAACAAGCGGAACCAGCTCGCGCACGCCATGTACTTCCACGACGCGGAGGGCGTGCGCGTGGTGATGCGCAAGCACGCCGGTTCGCTCGGTCCGAAGTTTGAGGCGGTCGAGCGCGCGCTGGAGGAGCGCCTGGGCGGCTACGGCATCGCGGAGTGGACCAGGCCGGAGGGCGGTTACTTCGTGTCCCTGGACGTGCCGGACGGCACCGCGACCCGCGTGTGGCAGCTGGCCAAGGAGGCCGGCATCAAGCTCACGCAGGCGGGCTCCCCGTTCCCGCTGCACGACGACCCGCACGACCGCACCCTGCGCCTCGCGCCGTCGCTGCCGCCGCTCGATGAGGTCGTCGAGGCGATGGACGGCGTCGCGCTGTGCGTCCTCCTCGCCGCCATCGAGCAGCGTGAGGCCTAACCAGGCTGCCGAGTGGCTTGGGTCGTTGCTACCTCCCGAGCCCATGCTTATCGACGCCCCACCCGCCCCCTTCCCCGCCCTCGCCGCCGAGGGGATCGCCGCCACCTGCGGGTTCTCCGAGGTGGATACCGGACTCGCCCTCGAATCTGAGACGGGTACGGATGTGCGGTGCGAGATGGTGGTGCACGCGGGCGTCGATAAGCAACTGCTCGGTGCCGCACTGGGTGCCGCCGCGACGATGGTCCTGGAGCTGGGCGTGCCCGCGCAGCCCGGGGTGCTGCTGGAGCACCTGCTTGACCGGGTGGACCTGCCGGCTGGGGTGAGTGTGCGGCACGGGTGGCTGCGCGAGCCGCGCCTGTTCGAGCAGGGCACGCCCCTGGTGCGCGAGCCCGGGCGCCTGACGCTTCTGCTGGAGCTGGTGGCGCTTACGGACGACGAGTTCGCCATCGCCTCGGAGCAAGGCGGGGCCGTGCTCGAGCGGCGGATGCGGCGGCGCGGGGCCGCAATGGCCGACTGGCACCGCGATGCCTAAACTTGGGCGGCGTGGCTCTCTACCGGAAATATCGTCCCGCGACCTTTGGTGAAGTAATTGGCCAAGAGCAGGTGACAGTCCCGCTGTCGACCGCCCTGGACAACGGGCGCATCAACCACGCCTACCTGTTTTCAGGCCCGCGCGGCTGCGGCAAGACCTCGTCGGCGCGCATCCTCGCGCGCTCCCTGAACTGCGTGGAGGGGCCGACGTCCACCCCGTGCGGGGTGTGCGACTCGTGCCGCTCGCTCGCGCCGGGCGGGTCCGGCAACCTGGACGTGATGGAGCTGGACGCGGCCTCGCACGGCGGCGTCGACGACATGCGCGACCTGCGCGAGCGCGCAATGTTCGCGCCGGCGGAGTCGCGCTACCGCGTCTTCATCATCGACGAGGCGCACATGATCTCCCAGTCCGGGAACAACGCGCTGCTGAAGATCGTGGAGGAGCCGCCGGAGCACCTCATATTCATCTTCGCTACCACCGAGCCGGAGAAGATGCTGGGCACGATCCGCTCCCGCACCCACAACTACCCGTTCCGCCTGCTCACCCCGCAGGCGATGCGCGAGCTGCTCGAGCGCGTCGTGGCTGAGGAGGGCGCGCAGGTGGAGGACACCGTCTACCCGCTGGTCATTCGCGCCGGTGGCGGTTCGCCGCGCGATACCCTGTCCGTGCTGGACCAGTTACTCTCCGGCGCGGGCCCCGACGGGCTCACCTACGATCTGGCGCTGCCGCTGCTTGGCGTGACGGACCTTTCGCTTCTCGACGCCGCCGTGGACGCCCTCGCCTCCCGCGATGCCTCCGCCATCTTCCACACCATCGACAACGTCATCGAGTCCGGCCACGAGCCGCGCCGCTTCGCCCTCGACCTCCTCGATCGGCTGCGCGATCTGCTCGTGGTCCGCACCGTCCCTGACGCGTTTGGGCAGGGGCTTGTCGACGCCCCCGTGGACCGCGCCGACATCCTCCGCGCAGAAGCCGAGCAGTTCAGCCCCGCGCAGCTCTCGGCCCTAGCCACCGAGGTCAACGACCGCATCCAGGATCTGCGCGGCGCGACCTCTCCGCGCCTGCTGCTTGAGGTCATGATGGCGCACCTGCTCACCATCGATGGTGGGGCTGGGGCTCCCGCTCCCGGTTCTGCCGCCCCGGCGCAGCGGCCAGCGTCCGGCGGCTCTGCTGGTGGTGGCGCTGGTGGCGGCGCTGCGGCTGCGGCGGCGGCCGCTGCGGCGGCTGCCGGTGGGCGAGGCCAGGTGCGCAGCAAGTCCACCCCGCCGCCGCAGCGTGCCCCGCGGCCGGAGCCGCAGCAGCGCGAGCAGGCGCCGCAGGAAACTCCTCCGCAGGAAAAGCCGCAGCCCACCCCGCCCGCGGAACCCGCCAGGCCGGCTGCGCCAGCCGAGCCCACGCCGCAGGAGCCAAAGCAGCAGAAGCCCGCGCCGCAGGAGCCTGCGGCTGCTCGGACCCAGGATTCCCAGGACCCTGACGAGCTGTTCGAGCGCGTCCACCGCGATTGGACGCGGCTGCGCCAGTCCGTTGGCGAGCGCAACAAGGTCGCGGAAATCATGCTCACGGAGGCGAAGCCCCTTGGCATGGATGGTCAGACCCTCGTGATCGGCCACAACACGGGCGCGCTTGCAGAGCGCATCAACGCGGACCGCAACAACGCCGACATCGTCGCTGTATTTGAGGAGAAACTTGGACGTCGCGTGCAGGTGCGCTGCGTAGTGGGCACCGACCCGTCCGCAGCGAACCTGCGACCGCGGGCGACGCCGCGCGCGGAGCAGGTGTGGAATCCGAACCAGGGGACCTCCTCGAACGAGCCGGCACCGGAGGAGCCTGCGGGGGCGCCGACAGCACAGAAGAGCCAGAAGAACCAGAAGAACCAAAAGAACCAAAAGAACACAGCCAACGACTGGAAGGCTGCCGCGCAGGCGGCGAGCCGGAAGGCTGCGGAAAAGGCGCAGCGCGAGCGCGACGAGATCCCGCTGCCGCCCGAGCCGATGGACGACGAGCCCGACTACGACCCGTACGCCGACGGCGACGGATTGCCGCAGGACCCGGCGCAGGCTCCGTCACAGTCACAGTCACAGACAGCTCCGGCGCCGCAGCAGCCCGAGCCGGCACCGCAGCCGGCCCCGGCGTACACGCGCGAGGACGAGGAGCGCGACATGGCTGAACAGGCGTTCTCGGAGGAGGGCACGATCGATCACCGCGACGCCACCGAAGTGGCCATGGAGCTGTTGAGTAAGGAGCTCGGCGCGAAGCCGATGTAGCCGTTCGCTGGTAGCAAGCAGGCGCGGAAGCCGGCGCGGGAACGGGTACACTAGGCCGGGAACGCACCGCCCCAGACGGGGGAAACAATACTGAGAAAGGTTGCACACCATGACCGAGCCGAACATGCCGAACGATATGCAGGACCTCATCCGCCAGGCGGCGGAGGTACAGGCGCAGCTGCAGCAGGCCCAGCAGGAGCTGCTGGCTACTGAGGTCACCGGTACCGCCGGCGGCGAGCTGGTGAAGGTCACCATGACCGGCGGCGCTGAGATCACCAACCTGGAGATCAAGAAGGAAGCGGTGGACCCGGAGGACGTCGAGTCCCTGCAGGACCTTATCCTCGCTGCGTACCGGGACGCGCACACCAAGGCCGGCGAGCTCGCGCAGGAGAAGATCGGCCCGCTGACCGGCGGCTCCGGCCTGGGCCAGCAGGGCGGCCCGACCGGCGGCCAGTCCGCTGGTGACGGCGAGATCCCGTTCGGCGGCATCATCTAAGCACCGCACCGTTTTTACGTCTGTAGCGCCTGGCCGTGGGGCCGGGCGCTTTGGCGTGTAGTACCCCCGCAAACCAAAGCAAATCAGGGCAAACCAAGGAGGCAATGCCATGTTTGAAGGCCCGCTGCAGGACCTAATCGACGAGTTCTCGCGCTTACCCGGCGTCGGCCCCAAATCCGCCCAGCGCATCGCCTTCCACCTGCTGAAGACGGAGCCGGAGGACATTGACCGGCTGCGCTCCGCGCTGGCTGCGGTGCGCGACGGCGTGACGTTCTGCCGGATCTGCAACAACGTCTCCCGCGACGAGGTGTGCCGTATCTGCGCCGACTCCGGCAGGGATGCCACCACGGTGTGCGTGGTGGAGGACGCCAAGGACATCCAGGTCATCGAGCGCACCGGCGAGTACAGCGGGCGCTACCACGTGCTCGGCGGGGCGCTAGACCCGCTGGCCAACGTCGGACCGAAGGACCTCGCCATCGCCCCGCTGCTCAAGCGCATCGGTGGGGTGCTGCCGGACCGCGACGGCGAGGATTCGCCGCAGGTCAGCGAGGTAATCCTGGCCACCGACCCAGACACCGAGGGCGAGGCGACCGCGTCCTATTTGGTGCGCTTGCTCAAGGACTTCCCGGAGCTGACCATTTCGCGCCTGGCGTCGGGTATGCCGCTGGGCGGCGACTTGGAATTCGTGGACGAGCTCACGCTGTCGCGCGCGCTTAGCGGCCGGTTGAAGCTGTAAGCGGGACCCGCTACTTCAGCCGCTCGGCGCGCAGCGCGTCCACCACGTCCAGCTTCAGGGGGGCGAGCTCCGCGGTGTCCACGCCGAGGGCGCGGGCGAGGAGGAGATCCGCCAGCTGCGGGTTCCGGGCCAGGACCGGGCCGTGCATGTAGGTGGCGATCACGCTGCCCTGGACCGCGCCCTCGACGGTGCTGTCCAGGTTGCCCACGCCACGCGTGACCCGGCCGAGTGGCTGGGCGTCCGGGCCGAGGACGGTGCCCCCCATGTGGTTTTCAAAGCCGGTGAGGGGCTCGGTGAGGAGGTCGGTCGCCGGGGTGGTGGTGACTTCGCCGATGGCGCGGGTGGAAAGGGGGGTGGTCGTGGCGTCGATAAGCGAAATGCCCTCGACCGAGCGACCAGCAGCGTTGAAGGAGTGGCCGAGGACCTGCAGGCCTGCGCAGATGGCCAGGATCGGGGTGCCGTTGTCGGCGGCTCGCTGCAGGCCTGGCGACGCCTTGAGTCGCTCCGCGGCGAGCACCTGTGCCGAGTCCTCGCCGCCGCCGAGCGTGTAGACGTCGCAGTCGGCGGTGATCTCGTCGGTGAGCAGGAAGGGGCGGATTGCCGCGTCGAGGCCGCGCATGCGGGCGCGCTGGCGCAGGACGAGCGCGTTGCCGTCGTCGCCGTAGGTGCCCAGGACGTCGGGCAGAATCAGGCCGATTGTCAGTTGCTTAGCCACGGTAATCCTCCTGCTTGGCCAGGTCCCGCTTCAGATCGCGGAACGCGGTGTAGTTTGCCAGCACCTCGACGCGCCCCGGCGGGCAGGCGCGGATCGCCTCAACCACGTCGTGGACCACCTCGTGCTCGATGCCCGCGTACAGCAGGCGCACCGCCAGGTCCGTGCCGCGCTCGCCGGCAGACTTCACCGCGATGCCGTCGAAGTCCTCAAACTTCACGTCCCACAGCCAGGACACGTCCGCGCCGTCGCCCTGCTGGGCGTTGACCGCGATGACCACGCCGTCCGCGTCGCGGTCCAACATGGTCAGGGCCTCCTGCCAGCCGGCCGGGTTCTTGGCCAGCAGCAGGCGCACCTCGTGCTCGCCGAGTGTGACCGTGGCGTAGCGGCCGGCCACGTTGTCCACGCCTTCCACGGCGCTTACGGCCTTGTCCAGCGGGACGTCGTAGGCCTCGACGGCCGCGGCGACGGCCTGGGCGGCGTTGCCGCGATTCGCGCGGCCGGGCAGCGTCAGGTGCATGGGCACCTGGCCGGACGGGGTGGAAAGGCCCTGCGCATCTACCGTGTAGGTGGGGGAGGGGCGGCGGAACTCGGTGCCGTCCGCGAGCTTCTCGGTGGCGTACCAGTCGCCCTCCGGGGTGCGCACGACGTAGCCGGGCCCGCGCGGGTTGGTCACCGAGTCATTGACCCAGCCCGCACCCGCGGACACCCACACCACGTTGGGGTGGTCCCACGCCACCGACGTCATGAGGACGTCGTCGCAGTTGGCCACCACCGTCATCTCGGGGCGCTTTTCCACACATGCGCGCAACGCCCGCTCGATCTTATTGATCTCGCCCACGCGGTCCAGCTGGTCGCGCGACAGGTTGAGCAGCACGAGCGCGTCCGCGTCCAGGCTCTCCGCCACGTGGGGGACGTGGAGCTCGTCCACCTCGAGGACGATGTTGGCGGCGTCGCCGCCCGCCATGAGGGCGGAGATGATGCCGGCGTCCATGTTGTCGCCGCCCTCGTTCGTGGCCACGGTGTACGTCGTGCGCAGCGCCTGGGCCAGCATGCGGGTCGTGGTGGACTTGCCGTTGGTGCCGGTGACCAGCACCGTGGGCCGCCCGCGGCCCAGGCCGTCCATAATGTTCGGGTCGATCGCGCCCGCGACCAGGCCGCCGATCATGCCGCCTGCGCCGCGCCCGGTGGCGCGGGAGGCGGTGGTGGCGAGCTTCGCCGCTGTGAGCGCGGCGTTCGTGCGGATGCGTGCAAGGCGTCCTCTCGGATTCATGCGCTCTACGTTAGTGCACGCGCTCTGCAGAACCCATCTGCTCCACGGCGGTGAGGAACTCCTCCCCGGTCAGCAGCGGGATGTCCTTGCGGTGCCCGTGCATCGCCTTCCCGCGGAGTTCGTCCGGCGACGCGCCCCTCGCCAGGGCGTCCGTGACCACCACGGAGCTCTCGCGGGTGAGCTTTTCGGTGTAGGTCAGGCCGGCGCGGACGGCGGCGTCGATAAGCGTGTCGGGCTCGAGCGCGATGTCGTCGGTGATCACAACCTCCATGCCCTTGCGCAGGCCGGTCTCCCGGGAGTACTTGCCGGGGTTATCCGCCGCAGCGCCGGCTTTCTCCGCGTCGACGCGCACGGTGGAGCGCTGCAGGCCGAAGCGGTCCGCGGCGAGCTCGTCCGGCGCGCGGCCCGGCACCTCGCCGTGCTCACGGAGCTGCATGTACATGGCCACCAGCTTGAGGGTCTGCTCGCGCGAGATCTCCGCCTCGGGGCGGGCGGCGCGCTCCGCGTTGGCCACCGGCGACTCGGAGGCCACGCCAATCAGGTCCGCGACGGCCCCGATGCGCAGGTCCGTGGGCACCACGCCTTGCCGACGCGCCGCGGCCAGCAGGTCCACGATCTGGGTGGGGTGCGGGACGTGGCCCACGCGCTGGCGGCGGCGCCCGTTGCGCTTCTTGCGCGAGCGGTTGGCGCGGGCGGCGGCGCTCATGGCGCGGCGCGCCTCGCTGACGATGAAGCCCCAGGTAGTGGGGGTGTCGAAGGTGACGAGCACGCGGTCGTCGAGAAGCTTGTCCAGCGACTTAAGGAAGCGGGTAAAGCGCGGGGCCTGGGCGACCTCGTGGGTGCTCAGGCCGTGGGTGTGGCGGGGGCCCGGGTCGCAACCGGGGTTGATGACGGCGTGGAATTCCTCGCCGACGCGGCCGCCGTCATCAAAGGTCACGGCATCGATGGTGAGGATCCGCCCGGTGGACGGGTGGATGCCCGTCGTCTGCGCGGAGAGCGCAACGTAGGGGTAGGACTCGTTCGATGTCATTGTTCACATAGTAGTCGGGCCGCGGGCGGTGAGGCCCGCGCCCTGGCCTACTGGTCCAGCACTGCCGGATCCTGCGGGTCCTCCACGGAGGCAACGACGGTGTCGTCGTAGCTCGTCGGCGAGATGCGCGCCGCGGCGCTGTTGCCACTGTTCCACTGGGTGCTGATGGCAATGACGCCCGCGATGGTCAGCAGGATCAGCAGCGTGCCCGCGGCGATGCAAGCCGGGTGGAGGCGGCTCGCCGCCGCCGGCTTCTTCTCCGTGTCCTCCGCGACCGCTGCGGCTGGCTGGTCCGGGGTTTGCTCCGCTGCGAGCGCGGCTGCTTCCGCGTCGTCGTCGGCGCGGAAGCGCGGGAAGCGGCGCCGGGGCTGATCGGGTTCCGTGACGGTCTCCTCGGGCTCGCCGATGAGCGTGGTGGACGCGGCCACGGCCCCCGCAGGTTCCTCAGCGTCGTTGGCGTCCTCAGCGTCTTTGGCCACCGTCGCCGCGGCGACCTCGCGCGACGCCGGGTCCACCTCGGGCTCCGTCGGCGCGGGCTCGTCCAGCAGCGGGGAGGGGGCTAGTGGGGTCGAGTCGCCGGTGAGCTCGCCCGACGCGAGGGAGGGGCGCCCGCAGGATGCCTCGTTGGGGGCGCCGACGGTGGCGAACTCCGGAATCCGCTGCGCCTCCGGCAGCGGGAGGAACGGCACCGGCGAAACTTCATTCGGGGTACCGGTCTCGTCCACCCCGCTGAGGTTGACGGTGAGCTCGACGCCGTTGGCGGTGGGCGCATGGTAGCCGCGCACGACCACGATGAGGCCGCGCTGCTCAAGGTTGCGCAGCGTCGGGGTGATCTCGGACGCGGTGCGCGGGTCAAGCGTGCCCACGCCGCCCTTGCCCAGGCAGGCGATGACGTCGCCGGCCTCGTCGAAGCCGAGGCGGACAAGTAAGCTCATCCGGTCATTCATGTCGCGCTCCGCAGCGTCCGGCAGGTAGGACACGACGCGGGGGCCGGTGCCGTCCAGCAGTGCCCAGGGCTCGGTCGGGGGCTCGTTGGCGGGGATGCACAGGCCCGGGCGGGGGAGGCGGAGGGTGAGGTTCACGGTGCCGCCAGCATGCGACTCGGCCCTTGCGGTGACCTCCGGCGTCAGGCCCGCCTCGGCGATGTGGGCGAGCTCCTGGTACTCCAGCGCGTCGTGCTCGGCCATCGCGCCCAGAATTTTGCCGTCAGCGGCGATGTAAAAGCCTGCGTCCTCGCCGCGCTGCAACAGAGTGACCTGGAAGTCGGCGTGCCCGTCGCGAGCATTCGCCAGGTAGTTGCGCACAAGCGCCTGATCCACATCGCAGGTAGGAATGCTTCGGACGGCGCCGATCCCGTGGTCAGGAACCACGTAGCTCGGGCTTTGCATGATCCTTCTCCACCTTACTGTTCGGATTGGAAATACGGGCGGGATGTTGTTGTGTCACGTTGCTCTTAGCTGGCAGCCTATCTCAGAGCGCGGTGATGTTCGACGTGCCGGGTGTCTCCCCAGTGCAGAACTTGCGCTGCGCTGCAACTGCCGGTTCTGGATCAAGTATATGTGTCGCCGTAATCGGGACGAAGTGTGCCTGTTGAACAATCGTGTAATTTACGGGGTTTACGTGCAATAACGCGCGTTCTGCTAGAAATCGGCTGAGAGAGCGCCGGGAGGCGAGTGGTCCGACGTGCGTGAACCACTTAAGAGACTCGGGCACATACTCAGGATCCCCGAGCCGCGCCGCCACCCCCGAAGCGGGGCAGCAAAACGTTGGACTCGCGATGGTGATCGGCTACACGCCGCCAGCCTTTCCCGCAGTCAGGCCGCGGTTCACAGCCGAGGTGATCGCCTTGAGCGACGCGCGCGTCGTGGACGCGGCGATGCCAACACCCCAGGCTGTAGCTCCGTCGACGTCGGCGTAAATGTAGCAGACCGCGTCGGCGTCGTCGCCCGCCGTGCGCGAGCGCTGCGAGTAGTCCTGCACCTCAAAGTCGATGCCCAGGGACTCGAGCGCGTTTGCAAACGCGGCGATCGGGCCGTTGCCGGTGCCGCGCAGCTCGTGGCGCTCGCCCTTATAGTCCACCGTCACCTGGACCGCGGAGTCGTCGTCCTCCGCGACCGCGCCGGTGACCTCGTAGTCCACCAGTTCCAGCGGGGAGTCCAGGTCCAGGTAGGCGCCGGCGAAAATGTCCCACATGTTCTTGGAGTTGACCTCGCCGCCCTCGCTGTCGGTGATGTTCTGCACCACCGCGGAGAACTCGGGCTGCATCGCCTTCGGCATGTTGATGCCGTGGTCCGTCTTCATAATGTAGGCCACGCCGCCCTTGCCGGACTGCGAGTTCACGCGGATCACGGCCTCGTAGGTGCGGCCCACGTCCTTCGGGTCGATGGGCAGGTACGGCACCTCCCACACCGTGTCGCGCAGCTCCTCCCAGGTGACATCGTTGGAGGAAGCGTTCGGGTGCACGCGCTGCGCCAGCGCGTCCAGGCCCTTATTAATCGCGTCCTGGTGCGAGCCGGAGAAGGCGGTGAAGACCAGGTCGCCGCCGTACGGGTGGCGCTCCGGGACGCGCAGCTGGTTGCAGTACTCCACGGTCTGGCGGATCTTGTTGATGTCCGAGAAATCGATCTGCGGGTCCACGCCCTGCGTGAGCATGTTCAGGCCCAGGGTGACCAGGTCCACGTTGCCGGTGCGCTCGCCGTTGCCAAACAGGCAGCCCTCGATGCGGTCGGCGCCGGCCAGGTAGCCCAGCTCGGCGGCGGCAACGCCCTCGCCGCGGTCGTTGTGCGGGTGCAGCGACAGGATGATGGACTCACGGTGCGCCAGGTTCCGGTGCATCCACTCGATGGAATCGGCGTACACGTTCGGGCTGATCATCTCCACCGTGGACGGCAGGTTGATGATCATCGGGTCCGCCGGCGTCGGCTCCATGACGTCCACGACCGCGTCGCAGACCTCCTTGGCAAAGTCCAGCTCGGTGCCCGTGTAGGACTCCGGCGAGTACTCCCAGCGCCAGCGAGTATCCGGGTAGTCCTCCGCGATGGACTTGATCAGCTCGGCTGCATCGGTGGCCAGCTTCTTAATTGCCGGGCGGTCTTTGCGGAAGACCACCTCGCGCTGCAGCTTAGAGGTGGAGTTGTAGAAGTGGACGATGACGTTCTTCGCGCCCTCGCAGGCCTCGAAGGTGCGGCGGATCAGGTGCTCGCGCGCCTGCACCAGGACCTGGATGGTCACGTCCTCTGGGATCATGTTCTTCTCAATGATCTCGCGCACGAAGTCGAAGTCTGTCTGCGAGGCTGACGGGAAGCCTACCTCGATCTCCTTGTACCCCATCTCCACCAGCAGGTTGAACATGCGGCGCTTGCGCTCGGGGCTCATCGGGTCAATCAGCGCTTGGTTGCCGTCGCGCAGGTCCACGGCGCACCACTGCGGCGCGACCGTGATCTTCTTGTCCGGCCAGGTGCGGTCCGGCAGGGTGATGTCCTCAACTTCTTCGGCGAACGCCAGGTACCGGTCCGCCGGCATCTGGGACCCGCGCTGCTTGTTCCACGCCGGCTGGCCCTCGTTCTTGGGGCCGTTTGGGGTCTGGATCTCGCGGGGTACGTAAAAGTCGTTGGCGTTGCTCATTGGTCTTCCTTCCACGGGTGGGCGTTTGCACTATTCACGGCCGGCAAACACGAACTCCGCGACGGGGTGCCGGCCGTGTTAGTGAAGGGCCTGATTCCCGCCGCGGCGTAGAAGGAGTAGCTGCCTGTGTGACATGCCAGACATCTTACATAGCCCAGCTCCTGTGTCACGCGGATCACATATTTATATGCAGGGGGTGCTTATCGACGCCACCGCTACCGAATACTCACGCGCGTCACCATCGCCGCGCTGAACAGCATGCCCGCGATGAGCAGCACCATCGCTGTCCAACCGAGGGCCCCGGACAGCGAGAACTTTTCGCCCAAAAGTACAAGTCCCAAGGTCAGAGCCACGAGCGGCTCGACGACCTTCATCGCCGGCAGCGTGGTCGCGAGCTTGCCCGCGCCGAAGGCGAACTGCTGCACGACGGTGCCGATCACGGCGCAGGCGAGCATGGCCCAGAACTGCCAGGAGGCGAGGATGCCCAGGACGCCGCCGTGGACGTAGGCGTCCACGGCCACCTTGGAAAACACGGCCAGGTAGCCGAAGATGGCGCCGCAGAGGATGCCAAAGGCGAGGCTTTGGACGGCCGCGGAGTAGGCGCGGGCGAACGCGAACGTCGAAAAGAGCCCCACGAGCCCGATGCCGACGGCGGTGAGCCACTCCCAGGTGTGCGGCGCGCGCTCGCCGGGCAGCGGGCGGCCGACGACGACCACGACGCCGACGAACACGGTGAGCAGGATGGCCCAGAACGAGGTGGCGGCGGACATGCGGCGGCGCTCGACACGCGCGGAGAGCAACAGCGTGAGCATGAGGGAGAGCACGAGGACTGGCTGCACGACGAGCAGTGAGCCGAACGCGAGCGCGACCGCTTGGAAGCCGTACGCCGCGAGCGCGAGCGCGAGGGAGAACCACCAGGCGGGGCGCTTGAGGGCGCTGAGCGGGGAGTCATTGACCTCCCCTTGGTCGCGTCCGGCGCGCAAGATTTGGTGGCGCCAGACGGTGCCCACCGCGATCAGGAGCGCGGACGTGAATGCGAAGCCGACCGCAAGATAGTTGTTGTGCACGCAGAATTATATTAGTGCGATACCTCGAATCGTGAGTTTTCGCCCGCTAAGGTTGGATGACGGGTTTGCAACGTTTGCGCGGCCCCAGAATTGTCACCTGAATGGAAGGCGTACAACACCAATGGCACTGATCGTCCAGAAGTACGGAGGCTCATCCCTCGAAAGCGCGGAGCGGATCCGCGCCGTCGCTGAGCGAATCGTTGCCACGAAGAAGGCCGGGCACGACGTCGTCGTGGTGTGCTCCGCAATGGGCGACACCACCGATGAGCTCCTGGACCTCGCCGCGGAGGTCAACCCGACCCCGCCCGCGCGCGAGATGGACATGCTGCTCACCGCGGGCGAGCGCATCTCCAACTCGCTGGTGGCCATGGCAGTGGCCTCGTTCGGCGTGGACGTGCGCTCCTTCACCGGATCCCAGGCCGGCGTGATCACCACCGAGCGCTACGGCAACGCGCGCATTATAGAGGTCACCCCGGGCCGCGTGCAGGAAGCGGTGGACGAAGGCAAGGTCGCCATCGTCGCTGGCTTCCAGGGTGTGAACCGCGATACGCGCGACATCACCACCCTGGGCCGAGGCGGGTCCGACACCACCGCGGTGGCGCTCGCTGCGGCGATGAACGCGGACGAGTGCGAGATCTACTCGGACGTGGACGGCGTGTACACCGCGGACCCGCGCATTGTCTCGGACGCCCGCAAGCTGGACAAGCTCTGCTTTGAGGAGATGCTCGAGCTGGCCGCGTCCGGGTCGAAGATTTTGGTGCTGCGCAGCGTCGAGTACGCGCGCGCGTTTAACGTGCCCATGCGAGTCCGCTCGTCTTACAGTAACGACACCGGCACTCTCGTCGCCGGAGCATTGGAGGATATTCCCATGGAAGAAGCAGTCCTGTCCGGCGTCGCCACCGATAAGTCGGAGGCAAAGATCACGGTGCTCGGCATCCCGGATACCCCGGGCGAGGCCGCGAAGATCTTCCGCACGCTCGCGGACGCGGAGATCAACATCGACACCGTGCTGCAGAACATCTCCACCCGCGAGGAGAAGAAGACGGACATCACCTTCACCCTCCCGGTGGCGGACCGCCCGCGCGCCATGACCCTGCTGACCAAGCTGCAGCAGGACGAGGGGTGGACCGACGTGACCCACAACGATGAGATTGGCAAGGTCTCCCTTGTCGGCGCGGGCATGAAGTCGCACCCTGGAGTCACCGCTGACTTTGCCGAGGCGCTTCGCGACGCCGGCGTGAACATCGAGATGATCAACACCTCAGAGATCCGCATCACCGCCGTGATCCGCGAGTCCGAGCTAGACAACGCGTGCCGCGCCATCCACGATCGCTTCGACCTCGGCGGCGACGAGCCGGCCGTGGTCTACGCCGGCACCGGCCGCTAAGCTCACGCCACACCGTATATAACCGCAACGCTTTCAAGGAGCTGTTTTCCCCATGACCACCATCGCCGTCGTCGGAGCAACCGGGCAGGTCGGGCGCGTAATGCGCACCATCCTCGCGGAGCGCGATTTCCCGGCAGACACCGTCCGCTTCTTCGCCTCCCCGCGCTCTGCGGGCAAGAAGCTGGACTACCGCGGCACCGAGGTGGTCGTGGAGGACCTGACCCAGGTCACCGAGGACTCCGTCAAGGACATCGACATCGCCCTGTTCTCCGCCGGTGGCTCCACCTCCAAGGAGTGGGCCCCGGTCTTCGCCGCGGCTGGTGTGAAGGTCGTGGACAACTCCTCCGCGTGGCGCAAGGACCCCGAGGTTCCGCTCATCGTCTCCGAGGTCAACCCGGACGACGCGAAGACCCTGCCCAAGGGCATCATTGCCAACCCCAACTGCACGACCATGGCGATCATGCCGGTGGCGAAGGCGCTGCATGACGCAGCCTCGCTCACTACCATGCGCGTCGCCTCCTACCAGGCCGTTTCCGGTTCTGGCCTAGCGGGTGTGGAGGCCCTGGCGGGCCAGGTCGCGGAGATCGGCGACCGCAACACCGAGCTCACCCTGGACGGCTCCGTGCTCGCCCCTGAGGACCTCGGCCCCTACGTCGCCCCGATCGCCTACAACGCGGTCCCGCTGGCGGGCAACCTTGTTGACGACGGCACCGAGGAGACCGACGAGGAGCAGAAGCTGCGCAACGAGTCCCGCAAGATCCTGGGGATCCCCGAGCTCAATGTCGCCGGCACCTGCGTCCGCATCCCGGTCTTCACCGGCCACACAATGGTGGTCCACGCCGAGTTTGCCAAGGCGATCACGCCCGACGAGGCGCGGGCCGTGCTTGCGGACGCGCCGGGCGTCTCCGTTGTGGACGTGCCCACGCCGCTCGACGCCGCGGGCAAGGACGAGTCCCTGGTTGGGCGCATCCGCCAGGATCAGACAGTTGAGGGCAACCGTGGCCTGATCTTCGTCGTTTCCGGCGATAACCTGCGCAAGGGCGCGGCGCTGAACACGATCCAGATCGCCGAGCTGCTGGTGTAGCAATACGGTCGTCCTGCGATAGGTCACGAGCAGGGCGACAAACGGTTGCAATTCCATAAAGAGAGTTGCCTGTAGCTGAGATTTCGCCAAAAATGGTGGCTATGAGTATTCGACGCCGACGCAACCGTGCCCAATTCGCGGCACACGCAGCAGTCGGCGCTCTGCTCCTGGGGGCTATGGGGGCCGTCACGCCAGCGCCTGGCGCGCTGGCGGCGGAGACGGGCAAGTGGTCGAACACCACGATCAAACCCGGCCAGACGCTGTTCTTGGTAACGGCGAAGGAGAGCGGGGCGTCGCTGCGCATGAATTCTGAAGACCCAAGCACGCTGCCCGCGGGCTGGAGCGCCATTTCCCGGCCGAACGGGCTGCGCCTTGCCGCGCCGCAGTCCGCCAATGGAAGCGATTACGCCACGGTCCAGGTGACGGAGGGCGGCGCCGTGGTTGATGAGTTCAAGGTGCGCCTGGACACCAGCGGCACCGGCAAGCGCGCCCGAGCCACCGTCACGTCCACGCTGGCGCCCGCGCCGGAAACCAGCGAACGCAAGCAAGAACAGGACGAAAAAGCCCCCGCGACAAGCGCGGGGGAGCGTCCGACCCCGACCCCCGTGGCTGCGCAGCCCGTCGCGGTGGTGGCTACCTCGGAGGTGCCCACGACCTCGGCTGAGCCGACCAGCGAGACGGCGGTACTGCCCGCCGCGCTACCGGGATCCGAGACCGGTGCGGCGTCCGAGGGCTGGTTCAGCGGGATCGTGTCCCGCGTGAACAGCCTCTTTGACCGCTAGGCGGCCGCTACAGGCGGGTGCTGCCGTTCCCGTTGCCCGTGTCGGCGTCGTCGCCGGCCTCGGCCTCCTCGGCCTCCTCCTTGGCAATCATGTCGTCCACGGTGGTGTCGTTCCACGGCTCGTCCGGGTTCTTGGCGTACTCCTCCTTGGACTGCGGCTCCGTGTAGGACACGTAGACCACGTCGCCGTCGGGGTCCTCGGGGTCGTATTCGACCTCGTCGTCGTCGATAAGCTCCTGGCCCACCTCGTCCTCGAGGGCCTCGGTGAACTCCTCCTCCTCGATGACGGATTTGCTGGTCAGGTATTCCAGCTCCTTCTCATCGTTCTTGGTAAAGCGCTCGCGCGGATCCAGCTTGAGGCGGGTCAGCTCGAGGGCGCGACGGCGGCGGTTGCCCTCCTTGCGCAGCTTCTGGGCGCCGCGCAACCATGCCGCAGCGACGACGACGATGAGCAGGATGCCAATGTAGCCCAGGACCGGGTAGACGTACGCAACCAGCGTCTTAAAGCCGACGAAGGAGAGCGCGAAACCGACCAGGCAGGTCACGCTGAAGATGATCGGGTACTTATCCTCGCGGCCGCGCGAGAGGCGCTTGCCCAGCGCGTAGAACATGCCCATCGCGGTGGCGAAGATCATGCCGAAGACCACAAGCGCCATGATGGTGCCCAGGATCGGGTTGATGTCATTGATCAGGGTCAGCATCGGCATGTCCTCGCCGGAGACCGTGTCAATCTTGACCATCAGCGCGGTGGCCAGCAGCATGAGCATGACCAGGTAGCCCATGCCGCCAATGAAGCCGCCCAGGCCCGCGGCGCGGGTGTCCAGGTAGTTACCGCCGATCACGAGGGCCATCGAGACCACGCACATCACGTTGAGGCCCGTGTAATTCAGCGCCGCCATCCACCAGTTCGGCAGGGTGGTGTTGACCTGCTCTGCGGACATGTTGATGCTGTGCCAGTCAATGTCGGTGGTGATGAGGGTGTACGAGCAGCCGAAGATGACAAAGGCCAGCAGGAACGGGGTGAGCGAGCCGATCGCGGCCGTCACCTTGTCCACGTCGAGCATGCCCACACCCAGTACGAGCGCGAGCATGAGCACCGCGCCGATCCAGACGGGGATGCCAAACTGCTGGTTCAGGTTCGACCCCGCACCGGCGAACATGACGAAGCCGATGGAGAACAGGGTGGTGATGGTAGCGATGTCCAGAATCCAGGACATCACCTTGCTGGAAATATTTCCCAGCACTTCCATGTGCTCGTTGGCCTGGAAGTACGACCCGAGCTGGAGGATGGACACGCCGGCGATGAGCATGAGCACGGAACCGAGGATGGCGCCGTAAATGCCGTCAGTGCCGAACGCCGAGAAGTACTGCATTGCCTCCTGGCCGGATGCGAAACCCGCGCCAACTACCACGCCGATAAAGGCGAAGGAGATACCTATTGCGTTTTTAAGCATGAAATCTTTCCGTAAGAAATCAGGAATGTTCGGATAAACCTTTGCAATAGTATCGTCATTTGCTCTCAATGGCAGTTAAGCGGGGAGCATGCTTTGCGACGCCACGCTGCCCACAGCTACCGCTCGCTGACGACAGTGCTGCCGCCGTCCTCCCGCTCCGCCTCGTCGTCGGCCCACTGAGCCGCGAGGTCTTCCTCGCTCGGGTTGCCCTTCCACGGCTCGTCAGGGTGCTTGGCGTAGTCCTCCTTGGATTGCGGGTCCGTGTAGGTGACGTAGACCACGTCGCCGTCTCGGTCCTCGGGGTCGTATTCGACCTCGTTGTCGTCGATAAGCTCTTGACCCACCTCGTCCTCGAGAGCGGCCTCGAGCTCCTCGTTGTCCACGATGGAAGCCTGGATGATGTAGTTCAGTTCCTTCTCATCGTTTTTGGTAAATCGCTCGCGGGGGTCGAGCTTCAGGCGCATGAGCTCGCGGGCGCGGCGGCGGCGATTCCCTTCCTTGCGGAGCTTCTGCGAGCTGCGCAGCCACGCGGCGGCGAGGACAGCGACGAGCAGGATGCCCAGGTAGCCCAGGATCGGGTAGACCACGGACACCAGCGTCTTGAAGCCGACGAAGGAGAGCGCAAAGCCGATCAGGCAGGTGGTGATGAAGATGGGGCGGAACCGCTCCTGGCGGCCGCGGGCCAGGCGCTTGCCCAGCGCGAAGAACATGCCGAGTGCGGTGGCGAAGATCATGCCGAAGATGACCAGGGACATGATGAAGCCGAGGACCGGGTGGATGTTGGTGATAAGGGTGAGCATGGGCATGTCATCGCCCGCGATGCTGCCCACCGCGGCGAGCAGACCGCAGGACAGCAGGAGCAGCATGACGAGGTAGCCCATGCCGCCGAGGAAGCCGCCCAGGCCCGCGGCGCGCGTGTCCAGGTAGTTGCCGCCAATAACCAGGGCCATGGAGGCGACGCAGATGGCGTTGAGTCCCGTGTAGTTCAGAGAGGAGATCCACCAGTTGGGCAGTGTGGTGGAAACCTCCTGGGCCTGCACGTTGAGGTTGGACCAGTCGAGGTCGCTGGTGCACAGGGTCCAGATGCAGCCGAAGATGACAAAGAACAGCAGCAGCGGGGTCACGGCGCCGACTGCGGCGGTGACCTTGTCCACGTCCATCATGCCGATGACCAGCACGAGCGCGAGCATGAGCGTCGCGCCGATCCACACCGGCCAGCCGAACTGCTGGTTCAGGTTGGCGCCCGCGCCGGCGTACATGACAAAGCCGATGGAGAACAGGGTGGTGATGGTGGCGATGTCCAGGATCCAGGACATGACCTTGCTGGACACGCTGCCCAGCACCTCCATGTGCTCGTTGGCCTGGAAGTACGAGCCGAGCTGGAGGATGGAGACGCCGGCGATGAGCATGAGCGCGGAGCTTAAGGCCGCGCCCCAGATGCCCTGCGTGCCGAACGCGATGAAGTACTGCATTGTCTCTTGCCCGGAGGCAAAACCGGCGCCGACGAGGACGCCAATGAACGCGAAGGCAATGCCAATGGCGTTTTTGAGCATGGGAGGCTCACTACTTTCAAGAATGTTCGTATGATTTCCGCACACAAGTGTAGCGTGATCTAGCTCACCGTGTGTGATCGTGCTTATTCCGACTCGGTGTGGTGAATGAGGTCACGCCTCGCGCGTGCGACGCGGGAGCGGATCGTGCCAACGCGCACGCCGGTGATCTCCGCCGCCTCCTCGTAGGTGTAGCCCAGGACTTGGGTCAGCACGAGGGCTTCGCGGCGCTCGGGGCGGAGGCTGTCGAGGAGGAGGCGGGCGTCGATAGCCTCTGACCAGGCGTTCGCATCATCGGGGCTGGCTTCCTGCGCGGCCACTTCGTCGTACTCGGCGGCCGATTTGCGTGGCCGCGCCATGTCGTGGCGCACCGAGTCGACCCACGCGCGACGCGCGAGCGAGAGCAGCCAGGTGCGTGCCGACGAACGCGCCTTGAACCGAGGGAGCGAGCCGAGGACGCGCAAGTACGTCTCCTGGGTGAGGTCGTCGGCGTGCTCGGCGCCGGCAAGGTGGGCGAGCAGCCGCCAGACGTCGTCTTGTGTGGCGGCGATAAATTGGGTCAGCGCGGCCTTGTCACCGCGACCCGCTTTGAGCGCGAGGTCGGTGACGTAGGCGTCGTTAGTGCTGCTCACGAATGCTTAGGCTACCAGCGCGCGCGAAATTCCCTAGGCTTGGCGGGGCACGTGCTACCGACAGTCAAGGAGGAGCCACCAGTGGTTGAGAAGAGCAAGGCAGAAGACATCGTTGCCAAGGGCGAGCGCCCCGCGGGCAACGGCCGCACCACCGAGTTGAGTGGGCAGCCGGTCGCCTCGGAGCACCTGTCGATCGTCCAGGGTCGTCGTGGGGCCAATGTGCTTAACGACGTCCACCTGATTGAGAAGCTGGCCCACTTCAACCGGGAAAACGTGCCGGAGCGTATCCCGCACGCGAAGGGCCACGGCGCCTTCGGCGAGCTGCACATCACCGAGGACGTGTCGAAGTACACCAAGGCGAAGCTGTTTCAGCCCGGCACCGTGACCCCGATGGCGGCGCGCTTTTCCACCGTCGCCGGTGAGGCCGGCTCCCCGGATACTTGGCGCGACGTCCACGGCTTTGCGCTGCGCTTCTACACCGAGGACGGCAACTACGACATCGTGGGCAACAACACTCCGACGTTCTTCATGCGCGATGGGCTAAAATTCGCCGACTTCATCCACTCTCAGAAGCGTCAGCCCAACTCCGGCCTGCGCGACGACGAGATGCAGTGGGACTTCTGGACCCGCACGCCTGAGTCCGCGCACCAGGTGACCTACCTGCTGGGCGACCGCGGCACCCCGAAGACCTCCCGCCACCAGGACGGCTTCGGCTCCCACACCTTCCAGTGGATCAACGAGGAAGGCACCCCGGTGTGGGTGAAGTACCACTTCAAGACCCGCCAGGGCTGGGAGTGCTTCACCGACGAGGAGGCCACCGAGAAGGCGGGCACCGACCCGGACTTCCAGCGCGAGGACCTCTTCAACGCCATCGCAGACGGCGACTACCCGATCTGGGACGTGAAGGTCCAGATCATGCCGTTCGAGGAAGCGAAGGACTACCGCTTCAACCCCTTCGACCTGACCAAGACCTGGTCGCAGAAGGACTACCCGCTCATCCCCGTCGGCTACTTCGTGCTTAACCGCAACCCGAAGAACTTCCACGCCCAGATCGAGCAGCTCGCGCTCGACCCGGCCAACCTGGTCCCGGGTGTTGGCCTGTCCCCGGACCGCATGCTGCAGGCCCGCGTGTTCGCCTACTCCGACCAGCAGCGCTACCGCATCGGCGCGAACTACAAGGACCTGCCGGTCAACCGCCCGCTCAACGAGGTGAACACCTACTCCGAGCGCGGCAGCATGGCGTACTTCTTCAACGAGGAGAACGAGCCGAACTACGTGCCCAACCGCACCGAGAAGGGCGCCGGCTACCTGGACAACAACGAGGATTCTTCCTCCAACTTCACCGACTACGGCCAGGCGGAGAACCTCTACGTCAACCCGGATCCGGAGGGTACTGGCCTGGTGCGCGACGCTTACGTCAAGCACGCCGAGGACGACGACTTCGGCCAGGCCACCACGCTCTACCGCGACGTGTTCGACGACGCGGCCAAGGAGCGCTTCGTGCACAACATCACCAACAAGATGATGGCAATCAAGAACAAGGACGTTGAAGAGCGCGTCTACGCCTACTGGGGCAAGGTCGACGCTGACCTGGAGACCAAGGTCCGCGAGTCCCTGGCCAAGAAGCGCGCCGAGCAGGAGAAGTAACTCCTCTTTCGCTGCGTAAGCCAGCGTAAGCCACATGCCCGTTTAGTCTGCGGCCGCAGACTAAACGGGCATGACTTTTGTCATGTGCAATCGGTGACAAACGCTTCTACCAGCCGGGATGCATATTCGGCAGGGTAGAAGTCATGGAAAACGTCATCGAAGTAGATAATTTGCAACGCCGGTACGGCGAGTTCACCGCAGTCGACGGCATCAGCCTCCATGTCGCCCGCGGCGAGGTGTACGGCCTGTTGGGCACCAACGGTGCGGGCAAGACGTCCACGCTGGAAATCCTGGAGGGGCTCGCCGCACCGAGCGCGGGCGAGGTGCGCGTCTTGGGGATGGACCCGGTGGCAGACCGGGTGCGCCTCCGCCCGCACACCGGCATCATGCTGCAGTCCGGTGGGCTGCCGCGCGCCCTTTCCGTGGAGGAAACGTTGACCATGTGGGCGGGCACGTGCACCGCCCCGCTGCCAATCGACGACGTGCTGGCAGATGTCCAGCTGACGCATAAACGTGAGGTGACAGTCGGGGCGCTGTCAGGCGGCGAGCAGCGGCGCCTTGACCTTGCCTGCGCGCTGCTGGGAAGTCCGGACGTGGTGTTCTTAGATGAGCCGACGACCGGACTCGACCCTGAGTCCCGCCGCCGCGTGTGGGAGCTGCTGCGCGGACTGAAGGACCGTGGGGTGACGATTGTGTTGACCACGCACTACCTCGAAGAGGCCGAGTTCCTCTGCGACCGCATCGCGATTATGCACGGCGGCCGCATCGAGGTCGAGGGCACGACCACGGAGTTAGCGAGCACGGTGCCCTCCACCATCGAGTTCGTACTGCACAGCACATCAGCCCCTGCGCTGCCAAACCTTCCCGGGGCGCTGGTGCACAGCACCGACATTTCCGAGGGCACGAAAGTATCGGTGCACACTTCCAGACTGCAGGACGACGCCTCCGCAATCCTGCAGTGGGCGCGCGAGCGGAACCTCGAACTGGCCCAATTTGTAGCGCAGCCCGCGAACTTGGAACGAGTCTTCCACAGTGTCGCAGCAACGCAGCGTACCCACACCACCCGAAAGGATGAAGCAGCATGAGCACGACCACGATGAACCCCACGAACCACGCCGCGCGCAGGCTGCGGGCCCTCGGCCGCGCCGAGTGGCTGCAGTTCACCCGCAACCGGCTGCTTGTCTTCGCCGGCCTCGTTTTCCCGCTACTGTTGCCACTCTTCCTGTGGTTGGTCGGGGACCAGTCGGTGGGGTCGACCGCGGCGGCATCTGAGGTGTTCGTGTTGTTCGCGCTGAGCTTCGGCGTGTTCTATCCCGCGCTTTCCATGGCGGTGACCAGGCGCGACGAGGGGGTGCTCAAGCGTCTGCGCACGGGCGAGTCCCGCGACTGGGAGCTTCTGACTGCCATTTGTCTCCCGCTTGCTGCGCTCACCCTCGTGCTGGCGGTCATCGTGGTAGTCGCGTTTTCGAGCATGTCCATGGTGCTGCCGATTGACCCGCCGGTACCCCACGTGTGGCCGAAAAACCCGTTGATCATGGTGATTGCGATGCTGCTCGGCGTGGCGGTCTCCCACGGGTTGGCCATGCTGACCAGTCGTTTTACCCAGAACGCGGAAGGCGCGCAGATCACGTCGATGCCGGTACTGATGCTCGTGATCTTCTCGCAGACCGGTATACGTGAGCACCTTCCGGAGTCCCTTGCCAACTTCATCGACCGGACACCCTTTGTGCTGGCAAGCGACGTCTTTCGCGATGGTTGGGTCGGCGAAGGCTCGTTCGCTTCGCTGCTGGCAGGCGCGGCAACGCCGATGCTCCTGCTCGCGGTGTGGGCCGCGGTGCTGATCTCGGTGGGGTATCGGCGCATGCGCTGGGAAACGCACCGCGAGGTGTGAGACCACTGCTACGCTCGGAGCACACTATGACGCAAACACCGCCCCGCACCTCGGCGAAGCAGCCAGAACCGAAGTACTCGTCGCGGTTCCTCACGCTCAACCGCTGGTCGCTCATAGGGATGCTGTGGCTGTTCGTCGGGACCTTTTCCTCGGTCATTGTGAGGCGCTCGGGGGCAACCCTCGCCGAGACGTTCGTTGGCGTGGGCATTGCGGTGCTGGCGAGTCTTGTCGGGACGGTGGTGCTGAAAACCAGGCCAGAGTTGCGTCTGGAGGCGCGCGAGCACAGCAGCGGCTGGCTGCGGTGGGGGATGCTCGCCCACCTTATTGTCTTGGCGGTGTGCGCGGTGGTGCTCCTCTTTGGCCCGGCGGAGTGGAAGGCGGCCTCAGCGATCGCGGTCGGGGCGGCGTTCTTTAGCATCCAGCTTGCCTTCCTGCCCTTCATGGCCAAGCAGCGGATGTGGACGACGCTTGCCCTCGCGTGCGCGCTCGCGAGCGTATTCCTGTTCGGCTCGGTGGAGATCGCTGCGATCGTTGTGGTGTACAGCATCGCGTGCGTGGTCATGGTCCCCTTCACCACGTGGTTTTCCCGCGCGATCATTGAAACGGAGCGCGCCCGCCGTCTGGAGTCGCAACTCGCCGCCGCGGAGGAGCGTCTGCGCATGTCGCAGGATCTCCACGACACCATGGGGCAACATCTTGCGGCGCTGACGATCAAGTCGCAGCTTGCGCTCGCGCTCGCCGAGCGCGATGATCCGCGCGTGCCCCAGGAACTGCGTGAGCTGCACCAGCTCACGCAGCGCGCAGCCGTCGATATGCGCAGTGTGGTGAACAACTATCGGACCCCGGACCTCGCCACCGAGCTCGAAAGCGCGAAGCAGGTGCTCGGCGGCGCCGGGGCCGAGGTTTCCATGGCCGGAACCAGCCACAACGTGCGCCCGGACCTGCGGGTGACCGCCGCGTGGTTCGTGCGCGAGACCACGACCAACATCTTGCGCCATTCCCAGGCCACGGCGGTGTCGATTGCGCTGCAGTCGGACGCGATCACTGTGGTGAACAACCATCCGCGCCCTGGAGAGGGGAGCGGTACAGGCTTGGAGGGGCTGCGTCGGCGGGCGGCGGCGCATGGGGCGTCGATAAGCGTGGAGCGAACAGCTGAATGCTTCCGCGTGCGACTGGAGGTGGGCGCATGATCAGGGTCGCGCTGATTGATGATGAAACGTTGGTGGCCGATTCCCTCGCCATGCTCATCGGCTTGGAGGAGGACATTGACGTGCTGCACGTCGCTTACTCGGGCGCGGGATTCCTCGAGTGGTGGCGGTCGCTGCCCGCCGCCGCGCGCCCGGATGTAGTGGTCACCGACCTGCAGCTTGGGCAAGGTGGGGCGGATGGCATTGAGGTCGCCTCGCTTATCGACGCCCACGTGGTCGTCGTCACCAGCCACGCGCGGCCAAGCGTTGTCCGGCGGGCCCTCGACTCTCAAGTGCTCGGCATCTTGCCCAAAACGGCCGCGGCCGGCGAGCTCGCTGCGGCGGTCCGTGCGGCGCACGCAGGCAAACGCTACATCGACCCGGAGCTGGCAGCCGCCACGATTGCTGCCGGGGAATCGCCGCTGACTGCGCGGGAGGCCGAGGTGCTCGAACTGGCGGGCCAGGGCGGGTCTATCGAGGCGATCGCCAGCGCAGCGCACCTGGCCACCGGCACAACGCGGAACTACATCTCTTCCGGCATCGCAAAGACCGGGGCGGAAAACCGCTTCGAGGCGTACACCATCGCCCGCGAACGCGGCTGGCTGTAGCGCCTACTGCGGCACGTTGCGCGAGGTCTTGTCCTTCGGGTCCACTACGGTGACGCCGTGGATGGCGCGGCCGATGACGAAGGAGCCGACGGAACCGATGATCCACACGCCGGCGATGGCCAGGATCGCGCGGATGAAGGCGTTGATGCTGAATCCCTCGGCGGACCAGCTCATCAGCAGGTTCGCCACGATCAGCAGCGGGAAGGCGAGGCAGACGAGGGGACCGAGCAAGTTCGCGCGGGTGAGCGCGTCGGGGGCGCGCAGCTGCAGGGAGGCGGTGGCCACCACGAAGATGGTGGAGATGATGACCAGGACAGCGACGATGATTTCGATGATGCTCATTAGCGGCGTCCTCTCGAGATGATGCGGGCCATGGAAATGGTGGGGATCACGCCGCAGACCAGGGCGGCCAGGACGGCGATCTCGTAGGTGATCATGCTCTGGTTGAACAGGGTCCACACCAGGTAGATGGCGATCATGGCGTAGAACACAAGGTCCGCCAGCACCGAGCGGGAGAGCTCGTCTGTGGTGACGATGATCTTGGCCAGGCCCGCGAGGAGGCTCAGCGCCATAATGACGATGCAGACGGTCATGATGGTCTGGAACATGGGTTAGTCCATCCTTTCTGCGGCGGGCAGTTGCTCGGCGTGCTCCTGGTCAAGGTCGGGGCCCAGGTGCGCATACGGCTTCCACAGGACCTTGGAGGCGTCGAGAGGCGTGTCCTTAAGCTCCGGTTTGAGGTGTTCCTCCATGTCGGCGAGGTCCTCGATGACGCCGAGGGGGTCGTCGCCAAACGCGGCCTGCACGATGAGCAGGTCGCTCCCGCCCTCAGACGCCGCGTGGCGGAACCCCAGCGAGAGCGTGCCCGGGGTGGCGGTGATGGACGTGGAGAACCAGAAGCGCTCCCAGTCGGTGCGCACCCGCATGGGGTAGAAGATCACGCAGGGGTGCAGGCCGGAGTCTGGTTTGAAGGCGGCGACGGTAGCGTCGATGCCCGCGGCGTAGATTTCCTTGATCAGCCAGGCGCCGTATCCGATCGCGTGGCCGATGCGTTTCAGTGCAGATTGCTGTGCCATGTTAGTGCTGGCCTCCCTGCAGCGAGTCGAGGTCGGGGATACCGATCGGGTCGGTGCCCAGAACGGCGGTGGAGTAGGCGTCGACGTCCAGAAGGTCGTCGACAGCCGAGGTGGTGATGCCCCACAGCTGGCCCGCGCCGATGAACATCACCAGCGAGAGCACGATCAGCGCGAGCGACGGAAGCAGGAACTTCCAGCGCACGTTGAGCGCGTCCGGGTATTGCTGCATCGGGCGGCCCCAGAACACTTCCTTCCACACGCGCATCATGGACAGCAGCGCGCCGAAGGAGGCGATGATGATGGCGGCGATGACCACCCAGGTGCGCCAGTCGTGCGCGCTGGCGGCGGCCATCGTGATGGTCACCTTGCCAAACAGACCCGAGAACGGCGGGAAGCCGACGATGGAGAAGGCGCCGGCCGCGAAGACGGTTGCGGTGAAGGGGTCGCGCCGGGCCAGGCCGGAGAGCTTGCCGATAGCGCCGGTGCCGTAAGTCTCCTCGATAGCGCCCGAGTTGAGCACGAGCGAGGCGACGGTGATCATGTGGTGCAGCGTGTAGATCAGGCCGGCGGCCAGCGCGTAGCGCGCGTCCGCACCCGCGCTGGTAAACGCCAGCATGATGAGGATGAACGGCATACCGTTGACCATCTGGTAGGCCAGCACGCGGCGGATCGTGTGCTCGCCCAGGCCCGCGAAGCCGCCGATGAGCATGGAGATCACCATGACCGCGATGATCAGGGTGTTCCAGCGCGGGTCCATGTCAAAGATGACGACCCAGATGCGGAAGAGCATGTACACGGCCACCTTGGTGTGCAGCCCCGAGAAGAGGCCCATCACCGCAGCGCTTGACGACGGATACGTCCTGGGCAGCCACGTGTGGACCGGGAAGACACCCGCCTTGGCGGCGATGGCGATGACCACCAGGCCCATCGCCACGGTGACCGGGCCGTTGCCGGCCGCGGCGCCGCGCAGGGCGGCGATGTTCACCGCGCCCGCGACGCCGTAGAGGTAGCCAACGCCCATCACGAGCATCGTGGATGCGGCCAGGTTGACCAGCACGAAGGCGCGCGCGGAGAGCAGGCGGCTGCGCGTACCCGTCATGGCGATCAGGCCGTAGGAGGGCAGCAGCATGACCTCGATCATGACGAAGAAGTTGAACAGGTCGGCGGTGAGCAGCGCGCCGGAGACGCCGGTGATCAGCACGAGGGTGAGCGGCGTGTAGAACCGGGCCTGCGTCTCGCCCGCGGCGATTGCGAACCAGTTGGCGGTCAGCGCCACGATCATGGTGGTCACGATCATCACGGCCGAGAACTGGTCGGCGGCGAAGGAGATGCCCACGCCGCCTTGGTAGAGGCCGATGACGTGGGAGATCGTGCCGTGGGAGGCGGTGTAGGTGTAGAGCCACACGCCGAGTCCCAGGTTGATGGCTGGGATGAGGAGCGAGAGGGCGTCGTTAAGCGTCTTGCTCGGGCACAGCGCGGTGACGGCCGCGACGATGAGGGGCAGGGCGACAAAGACGGGGAGGATCGCGTCGACTGACATCAGTTGTTTGCCTCCAGCTTCTTCGGGTTGAGGCGTGAGTTGCGGCCGGCGGTGGACAGGGCGGACGGGGAGAGCTGGTTCGGGTCGAACTGCTCGCCCTCGCGGGACTTGCCCACCGTCTTGGGCACGTCGAAGGTGTCATCGTTCTTGCCCAGCGACGCGAGCATGAGCATGATCGTCGTGGTGGCCATCGCGATGACGATGGCGGTGAGGACGAACGCCTGCGGCAACGGGTCAGAGAGGTCGTCGAACGCGGTGCGCGACGGGAACGCCTCGCCGCGCCAGGCGCCGACCCCCGTGGCCAGCAGGGTGAGGTTGGAGGCGTGGCCCAGCAGCGACATCCCGAAGACGACGCGAACCATGCCGCGCTGCATCACGAGGTAGACGGCGCCGGCCACGAGGACTGCGACAGAAAGTGCCATGACCATGGTTTATAGCTCCTTTGTCTGCATAGGCTTGGGGTTGTCGGCGGGGTTGAGCGGGGCCGGGTGTGCGTCCACCGCGTCCTCCGGCTCCTCCGGGGCTGGCACGTCCGGGAGCGGGTTTTCCGGCTCGTCGCGGGTGTAGTCCAGGTTGTCGCGCTCGGTGCCCGGGCGGAGGTAGCCGCCCAGCGCGTTGATGGCCTGGGTGACCATGCCGAGCACGGCGAGGTAGATGCCGAAGTCGAAGATCAGGGACGTCGTCATATGCTCCCCGGCGATCTCGCCGTGGATGGCGTACATGAAGCCGCCCTCGAGGAAGCCGAGGAAGCCGGAGCTGATGGCGATGATGATGCCCCAGCCGGTCAGCGCGATCGGGGTGAACGGCTTGACCACCTCGGTGTCCGCGCCGCGCGACAGGTAGTTCAGGCCGAACGCCGTGGCCAGCACCAGGGCGGCGACGAAGCCGCCGCCGGGCGCGGTGTGGCCGCGGAAGAAGATAAGCACGGACAGGACGACGAGGATCGGCACGACCAGGGCCGCGCCCTTTCGCACGGGCAGCGAGTTGAACTGCGACTGGCCGAACGGGCGCGGGCGGGTGCCCGCCTCGAACATGTGGCGCGGCATGGACTGGGTTACCGCGGCGATGACCACGGCGGCCATGCCCAGCACGGAAAGCTCGCCGAGGGTATCAAAGCCACGGAACTCCACGATGATCACCGCGACGATGTTGTCCGCCCCGGTGACCTCGCCGCCCTCGGTGAGGTACCAGAGTGCCAGGTCCGAGCGGTCGTGGCGGCCGAGCAGCCCGTAGACGCCAAAGAAGGCGACCACGCCGGCGATGACCGCGAAGATGGCGGCGAAGAGCTTGCGCCGGTTGTTGGTCTGCGGGAACATGCGCGGCTGGTAGCGCAGCACCACCATGATGACGATGACGGTGAGCGACTCCACCAGGAACTGGGTGAGCGCCACGTCGGGCGCCCCCAGCATGAGCATCTGCAGCGACATGCCCACGCCCGCAGTGCCCAGCAGGACCGCGGAGGCGAGACGGGAGCGGGTGAGCACCATGCCCACCACGGACAGGGCGATGATGGAGAACGGGATGAGGTCCCACCACACGTCGATGCCCTCGGCGCGCGGTGCGAGCGGCATGCCGTCGACGCCGTCGGTACCCAGGAGGGTGGTAAGCCCAAGCAGGACCACCAGGGTGAGGATGGGCAGCAGGTGGCGCGACGGGTTGAAGCCGTTGGCCATCTGCCCCAGGCCCCTGCCCACGGCACCCAGCCCGGAGACGGTGGCGGCGAGGAGGTCGTTGCCGCTGGTGGGCAGCAGCTGCTTGTTCTCTACCGAGGCGAACATGCTGCGGCGGGCGAACGCAACGAGCGCGATGCCGATGACCAGCACGGCCATGGAGACGATGAACGGTGCGTTCACGCCGTGCCATAGCGCCAGGTGGGAGTGGTACTCGGTGTTGCCCGTGATCGTGTGGACCGCGGCGTCGAGCGGGCCGTCGACCCAACCGAGTAGGAAGGGCACGACGAGCGACATCGCGCCGGGCAGCGCGGCGGGCAGCCAGAGGCTGACGGGCGCCTCGTGGACGCCGCGCATGTCCTTCGGGCCGTCGAAAAACGCCCCGAACACGATCTTGGCGGAGTAGATGAAGGTGAGCAGCGCGGCGAAACCGGCGATGAGCAGCAGCGCCATGCCATACTCGGTGTCCTCGAACGCGGCGAGGATGGACTCCTTGGAGATGAAGCCGAACAGCGGCGGGATCGCGGCCATGGAGGCGGCCGCGATGACGGTGGAGGCGAAGGTGAACGGCATCTTGTCCCACAGCTTGCCCAGGCGGCGCATGTCGCGCGAGCCCGCCTCGTGGTCCACCACGCCGATGAGCATGAAGAGGGAGGACTTAAACAGCGCGTGCGCGAGCGTGTGCGTGAGCGCCGCGGCCAGCGCGATCGGGGTGCCCACGCCGATGGCGGCGACGATCCAGCCCAGGTGGGAGACCGTGGAGTAGGCGGTCAGGTGCTTGAGGTCCGTCTTGGTGATGGCAAACAGCGCGCTCATGATCGCGGTGCCCAGGCCGACCACGAGCAGCAGCCAGTTCCACGCGGCGACGTCGGAAAAGATCGTGGAGAAGCGCAGCAGCAGGTAGATGCCGGCCTTCACCACGGCCGCGGCGTGCAGGAACGCGGAGACCGGCGTGGCCGCGGCCATCGCCTCCGGTAGCCAGAAGTGGAAGGGGAACTGCGCGGCCTTGGTAAAGCCGGACACCGCCACCAGGATGGCAACGGTGGTGGTCAGGCCCGGGTTCTCGCGCCACACATCCGACGCGAGCACCTCCGTCAGGCGCGTGGTGCCAGTGCTTATCGACGCCACCGCCAACGCCGCCAGCAGCGTCAACCCACCAAAGAACGTGAGCATCAGCGTGCGGTAGGACCCGGCCTCGCCGCCGGACCCGGAGCGCGCGATGAGCAGGAAGGAGGCGATGGACACCAGCTCCCAGCCGATGAAGAGCACCACCGTGTCATTGGCCAGCACGAGCAGCAGGACCGAAAGCGTAAACGCCGTCATGATGGTGTAGAAGCTCGTGTTGCCGTCCCGCTTTGGCAGGTAGGCGGCCGAGTACGCCATCACGACCGTGCCGATGACCAGGGCGAGCAGCGCGAAGAAGATGCTCAACCCGTCGGCGCGCAGCGCAAACGATACGGCGCTGCCTTCCCCGAGGATGTCGCGGGCCCAAGTCACCTCCCACTCAAGGGGCTGCCCGTCGGCGACGCCCGGGAACTCTCGCCCAAGGACGACGGCGGCGGCCGCGAGGATCAGCGCGATCGGGTAACCGGCTTTGCGGTCCATCGCGCGCACGAGAATGGGTGACAGGATCACTGTCGCCGCAACTAATGCGAGCACGACAGGGAGCGTCATGGTGAACCCTCTCCAAAACATAGGTGGCCAATTCGTGTGCGCCTGCCACGGTGAGCCGATCCGGGCAGCGCACACGCGCGCAGAGCCACCCAGCCGTGGCGACAACACCTGAAACGGTACCAGGCAGTTTTGATGAACCTGCAACAGCGCTGAATCGCACCTTATTAATGGTGCTGCTGCGCGTGGGCGTCGAAAAGCGCGTTTCGGTGCGCCGCACCCAGTCACGCCAGTAACTCGGGTTACATTGAGTTGCATGAAATGGCGATTCTGTTGTGCCGTCCTTGTCCTCATCGTCGGCGTGTTCCTGCCCTTAAGCCCCGCGAGTACGTGGACCCGCTCCGGCGACGACACCACCGGTGCCCCGGCCGTGGCGCCCGGGCAGGACGGGTTGGTGGAGGCTCGCAAGGCGGCCGGCGAGGCCAGCGCGCAGGCCGGTTTCCTCACGCAGGGCACCGGGCAGCTTGTCGACGGAGTGTCCCAACTCGACACCTCCTCGCAGGAATTGATCAACGCGATCGCCGCCGCCCAAACCGGCTCGCAGGAGCTGTCCAACGGCATGGTCCAACTGCAGGCGGGCACCGGCCAACTGGCGGGCGGCGCCACCCAGGTCGCCGACGCCATCGGGGGAGTGGCCGACCAGGTCGCGGGCTTCGACGCGGTACGCGGACAGGTCGTGGCTACCATCGACCGCACCCTGGAGTCCACCAAGGACGCGAAGGACCCGGAGGTGAAGGAGGCCCGGACAGCGCTCGAGGGGCTGCGGGGACAGGCGGAGACCGCCCAGCTGCCGCCCGAGATGCTGGGCCAACTCGAGGAGTTGCGCAAGGGATCACGCGACGTGGCCAACCAGCTCTCCGTGCCCGGGTACGCCTACCACGACGGCATCTACTCGGCCGCCAACGGAGCCGCCGAGCTTGCCAACGGCCTGACCACGCTCAACGACCAAGCCTCCGGCGCCACCGACGGCGTGACGCAGCTGCAGGAGGGCGCGGCCAAGATCGACGAGATGGCCAACAAGACCTCAGACCAGATCGCCGCCGTCCGCAAGGCGATGCCGGCTGCGGCTGGTGCTAACTCAGGTGCGGCTGGTGCTGGTGCTCGTGCTTCCGAAGCTCCGGCGCCGCGATCCACGCTCGCACCGGTCGCGGCGATGCTGATCGCGGCGCTGGTCATGCTCGGCGGCACCGCCACGGGCGCGGCCGCGCGCCTCGCCCCGGCCCGCCGCTGGTGGATCCTCGGGCTCGGCAGCCTGTTCGTCGCCGCGGCCGGCGGCGCCCTCGTCGCAGTCCTGGGCAGCGGTCTTACCGCCGCGACCGCCGGGCTGCTCGCGCTCGGCCTGGTTGTCGGTGCGGCCTCGAGCGCCGGGCTTACCGACGTGCTGGGCGCCGCCTTCGGTACCCGTGTCGGCCTGCCCATCGCGGGCGTCCTCGCCGTGGCACAAGTCGGCCTGGTCGGCTGGCTGTGGAGGACCGCATCCACCGCACCGGTTGGCAAGGTCTGGGAGTACGCCGCCGGCGCAACCCCGATGCACTGGACGACGGCGAGCCTGTCTGCCGCCGGCAACGGGGGCTCTACCACAGCGCTGTGGGCCGGCATGTGCGCTGGTCTCGTCCTTGCTGTGGTGTCGTTCGCCGGCGCGAAGGGGCGCGGATAAGCAAAGGTGCATACCGTGTGTTACGCTTTGCTGGCTCATTCCAAGTAATAGGGGCTTGGAAATGAGTGGTCTCCTTTCGCCCCACTGGGGTGAAATGGGTTAGGGATGGGATGGACCCCGCCAGGACGCTTCGCGCGGCCGGCGGGGTCCTCTTTTTGCACGGCGAACGCTGGCGGTGGGGCGGGTTAAGCGACAAAATGTGTGCTTTTCTCGGCGTGTCGACTTAAGCGACAAAATGTGTGCTTTTTTGGGGGTGGGATGGGTGGTTTTTGGGTGTGTTGTGCTGGGGTTATGTTCGTCCTGCCCAGC
>NZ_NSGK01000014.1:0-49902 GCF_002285085.1 Corynebacterium sp. NML 150383
TCACAAGCGATGCTACCGGCACACACCAACCACACAAAACGTGCAGCCAGCACAACACAGGCACGCAACCAATCCACAAACAAAAGTACATTGGCACACTATCGAGTTCTCAAACAACACACGCACACCAGACCAACCAGTCAAACACAACCAATCAGTGCTCGGCAGCGGAAAACAACGTTACACACAAGGTAAACAAAAGTCAAAATCGAGGAAAACCTCAACCAAACTCAAGCAACCAAGCCCGCAACACTGTGAAATTATCTCGTTCCCTCCGAGCGACTCACTCGCTCTCGGCAACGAGGAACTACTTAACCACGAACAACACAAACACGCAAACCCCCAGCACACAACAGGTTTTTGGGCAAACGAAAACCGCCAACAGCTCGCTTACACGAAAACTGTTGGCGGTTAGTAGCGGTGAGGAGCTATCCCACCTTCTTGGCACCGGCGAAGTTCTTCTTCCCGCGGCGGAGGACCAGCCACGCGCCGTGCAACAAGTCGTCACTTCCGGGCTTCCATTCCTCGGATGCCACCCGCTCGTTGTTCACGTAGATGCCACCCTCCTTGATCGAGCGACGGGCAGCGCCCTTCGAATCGGCAAGGCCTGCGCCAATGAGCAGGTCAACAATGGTGGTCTCCGCATCGCTGAACTCGAACACCTGGGTCTCCGAAACCGCGGAAGCGAGCGTCTTCTCGTCCAGGTCGGTCAGTTCCGCCCGCCCGAACAGCGCCTGCGAAGCCAGCTCAACAGCTTCGCGGGCTTCGCGGCCGTGAATGAGGTCCGTCATCTCCTGTGCAAGACGCTTTTGAGCCTCACGCTTGAACGGTCGCTCCTCCACCTCAACCGCAAGGCGATCGAGTTCTTCCTGGTCCAGGAACGTAAACCAGCGCAGGTAGCGGATCACGTCGGCATCAGCGGTGTTCACAAAGTATTGGTACCACTTGTACGGGCTGGTCATCTCGGGATCGAGCCACAGCGAGCCGCCACCAGTGGACTTGCCAAACTTCTTGCCCTCGGAGTCGGTGACCAGCGGCACCGTCAGCGCGTGCACCTGCTCGCCGTCCATGCGACGGTTCAAGTCCACACCAGCGACAAGGTTGCCCCACTGGTCACCTCCACCAACCTGCAACACGCAGTCGTGGTTGCGGCGAAGCTGCACGTAGTCATTCGCCTGCAGCAGCATGTAGGAAAACTCGGTGTACGAGATGCCGTCGTTTTCCAGGCGGCGCTTCACCGTGTCGCGGCCAAGCATCGTGGACAGGGAGAAATGCTTGCCCACGTCGCGGAGGAAGTCGATGACCGACATGTCCTTCGTCCAGTCGTTGTTGTTCACCAACAACGCGCCGTTCTCGCCCTCAAAGGAGACGAACCGCTTGAGCTGACCGCTGATACGTCCAGCCCAATCCGCAACTGTGTCGGAGGAGTTCATGGTCCGCTCCCCTACGTCGCGGGGATCACCAATCATGCCTGTGGCGCCGCCCGCCAGCACGATCGGTCGGTGCCCAGCCTCCTGGAAGCGCCGCAGCATGAGCAACGGCACCAGGTGGCCGGCATGCAGCGACGGGCCAGTCGGGTCGAAGCCGCAGTACAAGCTGATCGGCGATTCCGTCGCGGCGCGCAGTGCGTCCAGGTCGGTGGACTGGTTGATCAGTCCGCGCCATTCGAGTTCTTCAACAATGTTTGTGCTCATCGGTGTCCTTCGCGCGTGGAAAAGCGCAGTTGTCTCGGGTAGTTGAATTCAGCTGATGGGGTGAGGTCTTAGGCTGCGGGATAGGGCTCGGCTTCGTCGATAAGCAGCACCGGGATCCCGTCGTCGATGCGATACGCGATGTTGAGGCGCTCGTTGACCAGCAGCTGTTCGTCTTCCCTGTATGTCAGTGGGCCCTTGTCCTTCGGGCAGGCCAGGACGTCAAGGAGTTTCGGATCGAGACTCATGGGGTTCATCCTACTTGTACGGGCTCGTCCCCGACGTGTCGGGATCGGAGGGAGGGTCAACGGCGGCGTCGTCAAGCGAAACGGGCCCCTGCAGCGCCTCCTTGAGGTACGAAGCCTGCGAATCCAGGGCGCGGAGGTTGTTGTCCAGGATGCCGTGCTTGACGCGGTTAACCGCGTCGTACATCGTGCGAAGCGAATCGATGCAGCGCATCGACGCCTCGCGCCCGCGGTACTGGGGCGCCTTGAGGTAGGTGTCGACAACCTCGGGGAGGTAGACCTTTGACACGTTGTACACGGTCTGCTGGTGCTCAGGAGTCGGCGTCAGGCTCTCCCACTGCGAGAGCACGAAGCGAGTAACCGACTGCAACTTCATCGCCTCGTTATACACCGGCGGTGGCACGTTCGCGCGGTGCAGTTTGGCCAGGTTTTCCTTGATTGACTCATCAATCATCGACTCGGTCGAAGTCGTCTCAGCCGCCGGGAGCGCCTTCTGGCTTTTCGACGGCGTGAGCAACGCGCCCGCCCCGTACGCGACTCCGGCGGCGACCGCCCAGGGAATCACTCCGAGCGCCCCCACCAGGCCGAAGACGGCGAACGCCCCGGTGGTGACCGCGGCCGCGATCATGCCGACCTGGTTTTTCGGCGAGGCGAAATAGTCCCATTTACTGGTAGCCACGGATCTCCTTAAACGTCTCGGCCAAGTCGCCGTTCTGGGCGTCGAATACCTTACCGCCGGTGAGCTGAGCCAACTGCTCCATCTCGCCCCGGTTCGCTTCACCGTACAGGATCACAAAGACCGGGATACCAGACCATTCGGGGTGCTGCCCGTAATCCGCAACGAACTGATCGTAGAACGGTTCGGCGGTCGCCTGCCCGTCGGACAGGAGCACGACCGTGGGAGTCCGGGTCTTCTCGTTCTGGTCCTGCGTCGACTCGCTCTTCGCCTTCGCCGCAGCTTGCTGGGTAAGCACCTGCTCAAGCGCGGCGTAGGTCGCGGTGTACCCGCCCGGCTCGAGGTTGTTCACAAAGGCGTCAAGGTTTTCGCGGGACGCGGGGTCCGCATCAGCAATGACACTTGAGGCGCCTTCTTCCAGTGCATCATTGAACGGCAGGAGCTCGACGCTTTCCCTGTCGCGGAAGGAGACATCACCGGTCGACGTGGCAGCAGTGCCGCCGATGAGCTCGTGCATGATCCGCTTCAGCGACGCAAGGCGCTCGCCCTCCATCGAGCCGGAGGTGTCCAGCAGGAATGTCGATTGGCCGGGCATGCGGAACTCGCCGTTGTACTTGTCCAGCAGCTGCGTCGTGACGTTCTCCGTGGCCGGGAACGGCAGCTCGATCGGCGTGTGCCGCGCGAGCTCAGCGGGCAGAGTATCGACGCCCTGCACCGGGCGCCGGTACGTATCCGCCACCTCTTGCTGGTGTTCCTGGAACCAATCCGCAAGCTCACGGACCGCCTCGCCCGAGCCCGTATTCTGCGGGTGCTTGAGCGCACTGAGCGGGTAGTCCGCGGTGATGGTTCCGTCGGCGGGGACCACCACCTCGATGTCCTGCCCTGCCTTCTTCAACTGGAAGAGCGTCGACTCGTAGTTGAAGATCGCGTCCGCCTTCGTCGGATCCTGCGCGAACGTGTCCGCGAGCCAGCCGGAGGACCCAGACGAAACCGTCTGGGAGGAGAAGAACGTTTGCAGCTGCGGGGCGACCCGGTTGATGTCCTCCTCCGTCAGAGCGAGCCCGGTATCGGCCAGCGCCGTCGCGGCGGAGACCACCGTGGAAAAGCCGGAGTTCGACGCCGTGGGGTCGGTCATTCCGAAGGACAGCTCGCCGGCATCGGCGGCGGCAACGAGGTCGTCCCAGGTCGGCGGGTTGTCAACCCAGCCCTTCTGTTGCGCCAGATCGCTGCGAACTCCTAGCGCGATCGGGGAATTGGCCAACGGGTACTGGTCCGCCAGCGCGTCAGAGGCGCCGATCAGGTCCGCGTAGCGGTTGGTGGCAAACCAAGTGGCGTCGTACGTGCCGTCGTACCCACCGTCCTTCAGGCCCTGTGAGTTCTCCAGGGTGCCGCCGTCGTAGCTCACGCTGATGTCCTTACCTAGGTCATCAGCCGCCTCCTGGATCAGCGGTTCAAGATCCTTCAGCTCGGTCGCAGCGAGAATGTGCAGCGATGCATCACCACTCCCACCGGACCCACCCGATCCTCCCAGGCCACCGGATTCACCGCCGAGGTTCATGCAGCCGGCGGTGGCAGTCACCATGAACAGCGCGGAAAGAACGGCAAGTAGTTTCTTCATAGGGTGGCCTCCTCATTGGCTGGTGGTTGTCCGCTGTAGCGTTGCCCGACGGCGTCGAGAAGCTGCTCGAGGCGATCGAAGGTCGGTGGGTCGACACTGTTGACGTAGTCGGACGGCGCGGGCAGTCCGTGCGCTTGGAGCTCGTCCGCGAGCGAGCCGCTCTCAGCCGGGCGAAAACCGTGCTTCGCAGCAAGTCGCTGCAATTCCGGATCAGTACTCAGCAGGCGGCCGAGCTCCTTGCCCTTGTCCGAGATGCCGACGATGCCGTGGTTTGCCACCACGGTCGGCTCGAGGCGCAGGAGGACCATGTCGTCGCGAACGCGCGAGTTGTCCTTCATCTGCTCGCCAAGGAACTGGGCCTCGTAGACCAGGACCAGCGGCGTCGAGCCCATGCCCTGGCTCAGGTAGTCGCGGAAGGGCGCGGAAGAAGACGATTCCGAGTACCCCTGCCCCACGAAGAACGGCGAAATCTTGTCCACCAGTTCCTCGGTGCTCATCCCCGGTTTTTCCTGCTCAAACTGCCAGGTCAGCAGCGAGAGGTACATGGCAGCGGAGTTTGAGGTGCGAATGTCCGTCGTGCTCACCTGCACCTGGCGCGGGGACGGGAAAGTGTCGCCGAGGTCGCGCCACCGCTTCCCGCTCTCCGCGAGCTTGACGTACGCGCCCATGTCAAAGGCGTAGCCGTCGCCCGTGTTGCGCACCACGCCCTCCTGCTCGAGCAGGTCCACGATCGGCTGCCAGGAGGCGATGGCCATCGGGGTAAAAAATGGGTAGTCCACCGAGTAGCTGCCGCCCTGGCTCTTCACCTTTTGGGCTGCCGGTCCGGACGACGGGAAGACAAAGTCCTGCTTGTCCAGGTCAGTGTTCGTCGCGATTTGGCGCGAGCCCGCGGTGGAAAACTTCACGGTGTAGCCGAGCTCCGCGAGCCGGCTTTTCACTTCCGGGTCCTCGAAGTAGTCGCGCTTCTCCGAGCCGATGATGCCCTCTACGGTGGTGGTTCCGGCGCCACCACCTTCGCCGCCTCCGAAGTTCAGCCAGCGTATCGCGTTGTTCTCGCCGCGGGCGTCGCTCAGCGCAAGCCCGATCATCACGATGAGCACAACCGCGATGATGATCGAGACTATTGCAGAGAAAGACCGCTTCCCTCCGTTGGTGTCGCTCATGCACTCAGCATAAGGGCTGGGCGGCTGTGGCGCAGGTCATTGCGCCAATGCCGAGGTTACGCGCCGCGCACCGGCGCCTCCGCCCACGCGCGGAATGCCGCGTTCGCCTCGGAAACGCGCTGCCGCTGCTCGTCCACGCGCACCTTGGCGGTACCGCCGCGGGTATCGCGGGATGCCACGGCCCCGTCGATCGTGAGGACTTCACGGACCTCGGGGGTCAGTCGCTTATCGACGCCCACCAGCTCCTCATCCGTCAAATCGATGAGGTCCACACCACGCTCCTCGGCGATGCGCACACACGCGCCCGACGCCTCGTGCGCTTCGCGGAACGGCACGCCCTGGCGCACCATCCACTCCGCGAGGTCCGTCGCCAGCGTGAAGCCGGCGGGCGCGAGCTCGCGCATGCGGTCCTCGTGGAATACGAGCGTGGAGACGAGCCCGGTCATCGCGGGCAGCAGCACCCGCAGCTGGTTGACCGAATCGATCACCGGCTCCTTGTCCTCCTGCAGGTCGCGGTTGTACGCCAACGGCATCGCTTTCAGCGTGGCGAGCAGGCCGGTCAGGTTGCCCAGAAGACGGCCCGTCTTGCCGCGAGCCAGCTCCGGCACGTCCGGGTTCTTCTTCTGCGGCATGATCGAGGACCCGGTGGACCAGGCGTCGTCAAGCGTGATGTAGCCGAACTCAGGGGTCGACCACGCGATGAGCTCCTCGGACAGCCGCGAAATGTCCACGGCAATCTGGGTGAGCACGTAGGCGGTCTCCGCCGCGAAGTCGCGCGACGCGGTGCCGTCCAGCGAGTTGTCGCATGCGGAGTCGAAACCGAGCTCGGCCGCGATCGCTTCAGGGTCCAGGTGCAGCGACGAACCCGCCAGCGCGCCCGAGCCGTAGGGCGAGACAGCGAGGCGCTTGTCCGCGTCCTGGATCCGCTCAAGATCGCGCAGCAGTGGCTGCGCGTGCGCCAGCAGCGAGTGCGCAAGCAGGATCGGCTGCGCCGCCTGGAAGTGGGTCTTGCCCGGCATGATCGCGTCCGGGTGCGCGGCGGCCTGGTCGACGAGCGCATCGATGAGCGCGCTGACCTCGACGGCCACGCCGCGCAGCGCGTCACGGCACCACATGCGGAACATCGCGGCGACCTGGTCGTTGCGGGACCGGCCAGCGCGCAGCCGTCCGCCCACCTCGGGGCCGACCCGCTCGATCAGTCCGCGCTCCATGGCGCCGTGGACGTCCTCGTCCGTCGGGGCCGGGACAAAGGAGCCGTCCGCCACGTCGCGCCCGAGCTGGTCGAGACCGTCGAGCATGGTGTGCAGGTCAGCGTCGGAAAGCAGCCCTGCCTTGTTGAGCACCTTCGCGTGCGCCTTGGACGCGAGCACGTCGTAGGGCGCGAGGACCCAGTCAAAGTGGGTGGACACGGAGAGCGCGAACATCGCTTCCGAGGGGCCGCCAGAGAAGCGGCCGCCCCACAGCGCGCCTTCGTTGGTCTTGTGCTGTTCCATGCCTACTTTTCCTGCTTCTCCTGGGCGCCGGCCTCGCGGTCGCGCTTATTGGCAATCTGGGAGGACAGTCCGTGCAGGCGCACGAAGCCCTTGGCCAGGGTCTGGTCGAAGGTATCGCCGGTGTCGTAGGTGGCCAGGTTGAAGTCGTAGAGGGAGTGGTTGGAGCGGCGGCCGTTGACGGTCGCCTTGCCCGCGTGCAGCTCCATGCGGATGTCGCCGGTGACGTGCTCCTGGGTGGAGTCGATGAAGGCGTCGAGCGAGCGCTTCAGCGGGCCGAACCAGAGGCCGTCGTAGACCTCCTCGGACCAGCGGGCGTCGATAAGGCGCTTGTAGCGCGCAAGCTCACGCTCAACGGTGACGTCTTCAAGCGCCTTGTGCGCGGTGATCAGCGCAACCGCGCCCGGTGCCTCGTAGACCTCGCGGGACTTGATGCCCACCAGGCGGTCCTCGACCATGTCCAGGCGGCCGATGCCCTGCGCACCGGCGCGACGGTTGAGCTCCTCGATGGCCTCGAGCACGGTGACCTTACGGCCGTCGATGGCAACGGGCTTGCCGCCCTCGAAGGAGATGATGATCTCGTCCGGCGCGTTGCCCATCGCCGGATCCTCGGTGTATGCGTAGAGGTCCTTTGTCGGCGGGTTCCACAGGTCCTCGAGGAAGCCGGTCTCGACGGCGCGGCCCCACACGTTCTGGTCGATGGAGAACGGTGACGCGGCGGACTGCTCGATCGGCAGGTCCTTGCCCTCGGCGTACTCGATTGCCTTATCGCGCGTCCAGGCGAAGTCGCGAGCCGGGGCCACGATCTCCAGGTCGGGGTCCTGGTTGAGGAAACCGACCTCGAAGCGGACCTGGTCGTTGCCCTTGCCGGTGCAGCCGTGGGCGACGTGGGTGCCGCCGTGCTCCTGGGCGGCCTTGACCAGGTGCTTGACAATCAGCGGGCGCGAAATCGCGGAGACCAGCGGGTACTCGCCCTGGTACATGCCGTTCGCCTTGATGGTGGGCAGGCAGTAGTCCTCAGCGAACTCGTCCTTCGCGTCAACGACGATGGACTCGACGGCGCCGCAATCCAGCGCGCGCTGGCGGACGGACTCCATGTCCTCGCCGCCCTGGCCCAGGTCGAGGGCGACTGCGACGACGTCGGCATCAAGCATTTCGCCCAGGTAGGAAATGGCGACGGAGGTGTCCAGACCGCCGGAGTATGCGAGTACGACGCGATTGCTCATGAGAAGTAGCTCCTTCAATAGTGTTCGAGGTTGTTCAAGTTGTGACACACCCGGTTACTGAGGTTACCCGGGGGATGTGTGTTTCCTGTGACCCGCTGCTGCGGAACACGCTATTCGTTGGCGGGGTGCGCGTGGCCGAAGATCTTTTCGCCCAATTCCTTACCGCTGAGCGGCTCCCGAGCCAGGACAAAGATCGTGTCGTCGCCCGCGATGCAGCCCACGACTTCGTCGAGGCCGACGCGGTCGATGTAGCTGGCCAAGTACTGCGCGGCGCCGGGAGGCGTGCGCAAGACCGTGGTGTTGCCGGTGTAGTCCACCGAGACGACGAGCTCCTCGATCATGCGGCGCAGCTTGTCCCGCGGCCCGGTCTGCACGACGGAGAGCGACCCCGTGTCAGAGGTCACCGTGTAATACGCACGGCCGCCCCCAAGGGGACGGATCTTTTTCGCCCCAAGCTCGTCCAGGTCGCGCGACAGCGTCGCCTGGGTGATGTCGATGCCGTCGGCCTGCAAGAATTCGGAGAGTTGCGCCTGCGAAGACACCCGTGTGCTCCCGATGATCTCAAGGATGCGGGCCTGTCGCGCCGTGCGCGATACGGGTTGGGTCATACCTGGTGTTCCTCCTCGTCTTGGTGTTCCATGAGCCACGCCAGCAATGCCTTCTGGGCGTGCAGCCGGTTTTCCGCCTCGTCGAACACGCGCGATTGCGCGCCGTCGATCACCTCCGCCGTGACCTCGTTGCCGCGGTACGCAGGTAAGCAGTGCAAGAATACGGCATCCTCCGACGCGCGTGCCATGACCTCCGCGTTGACCTGGTAGGGCAAAAACGGGGTCCGGCGGTCCAACCCGTCGTCCTCCATGCCCATGGACACCCACGTGTCGGTGATGACCACGTCCACGCCGTCCACCGCGGCCAGGTCGGCGCTCACCGTGACCGTCGCGCCGGTCTGTTCGGCGCGCTCGCGCGCCCGCTGCACAAACTTCTCCTTAGGCTGGAACCCCTCGGGCGCGACGATGGCAATGTCCACACCCGCGGTGGCAAACCCGAGCATGTAGGAATTCGCCATATTGTTGTCGCCGTCGCCCAGGTACGCGGCGCGCAGCCCCTTGAGGCGGCCGAAGTTTTCCTGAATAGTCTGCAGGTCCGCGAGGATCTGGCAGGGGTGCAGGTCATCCGACAGCGCGTTGACCAGCGGGACCGTCGCGGTCTCGGCCATCGCGTGGAAGTTGTCATGCGCGTAGGTGCGCCACACGATCGCATCAACGAACCGGGACAGCACCGCCGCCGTGTCCTGCAGCGTCTCCCCCTTCCCCATCTGGGAGTTGGACGTGTCCGTGATGATCGCGTTCCCGCCCATCTGGTGGATGCCCACGTCGAAGGAGAAGCGGGTCCGTGTGGACGTCTTGTCAAAGAGCACGGCCACAGACTTCGGCCCCTCGAGCGGGCGGTTCGCGTACGGGTCGCGCTTCATCTCAGCGGCGAGCGCGAGCACCTCGGCCTGCTCGTCCGGCGTCAGATCGTCATCAGCCAAAAAGTGCCTGGTCATGAGTCGTTCCTTTCGTTCTCGGTGGCGTCGGCAAACGCGAGCGCGATGCGCTCAACGGCCGCATCAATGTCATTGTCCGTGATGATGAGGGGCGGCGTGAGTCGCACCACGCTTGTCGACGGAGCGTTCACAATCACTCCCCGCTCCAGCCCCTTCGCCACCACGTCCTTGGCCACGGGCCGGTCGAGCACCACCCCGAGCATAAGGCCGCGGCCGCGCACCTCCTGCACGCCGTCCAACGCCGCGACCGACGCAGCGAGCTTCTCCCCCTTGCGGCGCACCTCCGCGAGGAATGCGTCATCAACAGTGTCCAGCACCGCGTTCGCCGCAGCGCAGGCGACGGGGTTGCCGCCGAAGGTCGTGCCGTGCGAGCCCGGGGTGAACAGCTCCGCGGCCTTCCCGCGCGCCAGGACCGCGCCGATGGGCAGGCCGGCGCCGAGCCCCTTCGCCATGGTCACCACGTCCGGGACGATGCCTTCGTGCTGGAACGCAAAGAAGTCTCCGGTGCGTCCGATGCCGGTCTGGACTTCGTCGATAAGCATGAGCGCCCCGGACTCGTCGCACAGTTGGCGGACCTGGGTGAGGAAATGCTCGGGCGCGGGGATGACGCCGGTTTCGCCCTGGACCGGCTCGAGGATGATCGCCGCGGTGTCACCCGGGTTTACGGCCACGAGTTTGCGCAGGTAGTCGGTGTCGCCGTAGGGGTAGAACTCCACGCCGGAGGGCAGGGGCTCGAACGGCGCGCGCTTCTCGGGCTGGCCGGTAAGCGCGAGCGAACCCATCGTGCGGCCGTGGAAACCGTTCACCGCGGCGAGGACGCGCGAGCGCCCAGTCAAGCGAGCAAGCTTGAACGCAGCCTCGTTCGCCTCGCCGCCCGAGTTGCAGAAGAACAGTCGCGCAGCATCGTCGCCACACCGCGCCTTGAGCTTCTGTGCGGCCTGCACCACCGGCTCGGAGGCGAAGAGGTTGGAGACGTGGCCCAGCTTGCCAATCTGTTCGGTGACGGCGTCGATCACCGCCGGGTGGGCGTGGCCCAAGGAGTTGACCGCGATGCCGGCCAACATGTCGATGAACTCGGCGCCCTGCGGGCTAAAGACCCGCGCGCCCTCGCCGTGGGCGAGCTCCACGGGCGGCGTGCCGTAGGTGTTCATGAGCGTGTCGCCCCAGGCCGCGAGCGCTGGTTGCGTGGAGTGCGTCTGCTCGGTCATGCGTTTTCATCCTTCCTGAACACAGTGGTGGCCGTGCCCTCCGGGTAGTTGTTCACGTCAAAAGCATCCGGGAACACCATGGTGCCGATACCGCCCTCGGTGAGCAGCTCCAGCAGCACGGAGTGGGCAATACGGCCGTCAATCACGTGGGCAGCGCGCACTCCCCCTTTCACCGCCGTCAGGCAGGCCCCCATCTTGGGGATCATGCCGGAATCCAGGTCTGGCATCATGCGCTCGAGCTCCCCGACTTGGATCTTGGACAGGAGCGAGTCTTTGTCCGGCCAGTCGGTGTAGAGGCCCTCCACGTTGGTGAGTACAACCAGGCGCTCCGCGCCGATCGCCTTGGCCAGCGCGCCGGCTGCCTCGTCGGCGTTGATGTTGTACACGTCGCCGCCCTCACCTGGCGCGATGCCGGAGACGACGGGGATCCGGCCAGCCTCAATGATGTCCATCACTGCAGAGGGGTTCACGTCCGTGATCGTGCCGACCAGACCGATGTCGGTGGGGTGCCCGTCGACGTCGACAAGCCTGCGCTCCGCGGTAAACAGCCCGGCATCCTCGCCGGAGGTCCCCACCGCGTAGGGGCCGTGCGAGTTGATCTTGCCCAGCAGGTCGCGGCCGACTTGGCCGAACAGGACCATGCGGACCACGTCGAGGATCTCCGGCGTGGTAACGCGAAAGCCCCCAACAAACTTTCCGCCATCGAGGCCCAGCCGCTTGAGCATCGCCGAAATCTGCGGCCCGCCGCCGTGCACGACAACGGGTTTAGCGCCAACCGTGCGCAGAAACACCATGTCCGCGGCGAACGCGGCCTTCAGCTGCTCATCAATCATGGCGTTGCCGCCGTACTTGACCACGACGATCTTGTCACGGAAGTGCTGCAGCCACGGGAGGGCCTCCGCGAGGACGTGTGCGCGGTCCTCGCTGCTGAGATTCTTCAGGGGTTTCAGCGGCTGCGCCGGAGTTGGTTCGCTCATTGCCTCGGTGCCCTTCCTGCTAGGAGCTGTACGCGGAGTTGATCTCCACGTAGTCATGGGACAGGTCGGTGGTGTGGACCGTCGCGGTGCCCGGGCCCCCGGTCCCCAGGTCCACGCGGACGTCGATGTCCACGCCGGAGAGGTCGACATCGCGCGCGCCGGGCGTTCCGGTAGAGCGCTCGCACACCGGCTGCCCGTTGAAGTACACGGCGATGTTCTCGGGGTCCATCGCTGCGTCCGCCATGCCGACCGCCGCGAGTGTGCGGCCCCAGTTCGGGTCGGAGCCGAACATGGCGCACTTGAACAGGCTGTCGCGGCCCAGCGTGCGGGCGGCGTTGAGTGCGTCGTCATCGCTCGCGGTGCCGGTCACCGTGATGTTGACGCGCTTGGTCACGCCTTCGGCGTCGGCCTGCATCTGGCGCGCCAGTGAATCGCACACCGCGTGGATCGCGCGATCCAGCTCGTCCTGGCTCGGGGTAACCCCGCTCGCGCCGTTGGCCATCACGATGACCGTGTCGTTGGTGGAGGTCGAGCCGTCAATATCGACGGTGTCAAACGTCACCTTCGTCGCCTTGCGCAGCGCGGCGTCCAGCGCCTGGGGTGTCGCGGCAGCGTCGGTAGTAATGCACACCAGCATCGTGGCGAGCGAGGGCGCCATCATGCCCACGCCCTTGCCCATCGCCCCGACCGCCCAGCCTTCGCCGTGGTAGCCAGCCTCTTTCCGCACAAGGTCCGTCGTCAAAATCGCGTCAGCCGCCGCCTCGCCCTGCGCCTCGTCGTCGCCGAGCAGGGGCAGCAGCTTTTCGACGCCACCACGCACCTTCCCCATGTCCAGCAGCTCCCCAATCAGCCCGGTCGAGCAGACGGCCACCTCCGAGGGCTCGACACCGAGCGCCGCTGCGGCGAGCGCTTGGGATTCGCGCGCGTCCGCGTCGCCCTGCGCGCCGTTGCATGCGTTCGCGTTCCCGGAGTTGTACAGCACCACGCGCAGCGCACCGTCTGCCAACGCCGCCTGCGAAAGCTTGACCGGCGACGCCTTCACGCGATTGCGCGTAAATACCGCGGCCGCGGCGTCATTCGGGCCGTCGTTGACCACGAGTGCCATGTCCGACTTCCCCGACGGCTTGATGCCCGCCGCAGTCGCCGCAGCGCGGAACCCCTGGGGGGCGGTCACACTCAGTCGGGGCGCTTCGGCGGCATTGTGGGTACTCGGTGATGGGTGTGGGGTTTCCATGGTGTCTCGCTTTCTGTGTAAAGGTCGCCGCGCGGGTGGCGTTGTAGGGATGATCTTCCAGGTGTGCCTGGGCTAGGGGGCGACGCCCTGTCGTGGCAGGCCGGCCGTCTCGTCCAGTCCGAGGGCGAGGTTCATGCACTGCACTGCCGCGCCGCCGGTGCCCTTAGTCAGGTTGTCAATGGCGGACGTGGCGAGCAGTACTCCGGCGCCCTCGTCGACCTCAACCTGAACGTGGCACGTATTTGCACCCACGACGTGCTGCGTCTGCGGGTGCGCGCCTTCCGGGAGGACGTGCACGAACGGTTCGTCGCCGTACGCCGACTCGTACGCCGCGCGAGCGGTGGCGGCGTCGATCCCGCTGCGTAGCGGCATGGTCACGGTGGTGAGAATGCCGCGCGGGAGCGGTGCCAGGACCGGGGTGAAGCTCACGGTGACGTCCTCATCCGTGGCCTCGGCGATGTTCTGCGCGATCTCCGGGGTGTGCCGGTGCGCGCCTGCGGTCTTGTACGTCTTGAGCGAGCCCATCGTCTCTGCGCCGAGCATGGCGACGGACGCTTTCTTGCCGCCGCCCGAGACCCCGGTGATAGCCACAACGCGGAGGTCGGGTACCGCCAACCCCGCTGCAACGGCCGGGTAGGCGGCGAGGGTCGCACCCGTTGGGAAGCAGCCGGGTACGGCGACGCGGGTCGCGCCGCGCAGCTGGTCACGGTGGCCGGGCATCTCCGGAATACCGTAGGGCCAGCTGCCCGCGTGCGCGGAGCCGTAGTAGCGCTGCCACGCGGCGGCATCACGGAGACGGAAATCCGCCGCGCAATCGATCACGATCGTTGTGTCCGGCAGCTTCGCGCCAATTTCAGCTGAGAAGCCGTGCGGCAGCCCGAGGAAGACGACGTCGTGCCCGCCGAGCGCCTCCACAGAGGTCGGCTCGATGACCCGATCCGCCAACTGCGGCAGGTGTGGCATCAGCTCGGCGACGGACTGCCCCGTCGTGGAGTTTCCGGTCAGTGCGCCGATAGTGAGGTCGCCCGACTCGTACAGGGGGTGGCGCAGGAGCAGGCGGAGGATTTCTCCGCCTGCGTACCCCGTCGCCCCGGCGACTGCTACGTTCAGTGTCATACAGACACCCTACGCTTTTATGCAGTCGGCTGCAAATTATTCATTCTTGGTTTAGCCACGCATCTCGGCGCCGAAGCGGGCCTTGGCCGCCTCCGCCGCCGCGAGGCGGGCCTCGGAAGCCTCGTCCTCGGTGAGCGTGCGGTCCGGTGCGCGGAACACCAGGCCAAACGCCAGGGACTTCTTGGCTTCGCCGAGCTGTTCGGAGCGGTAGACGTCGAAAAGCGTGACGCCCTCGAGCAGCTCACCTGCCCCCTCTTCGAGGACCCTGCGGACCTCCTCGGCCGGCACTGCCTCGTCGACGACGAGCGCGATGTCCTGGTGCAGCGCCGGGTAGACGGAAAGGATGGGGGCCGGGAGGACCTCCGCAAACGGCAGCGCGGAGAGGTCGAGCTCCATCGCGCACACGCGCGGCGGCAGCTCGAGCGCCTCCAAGATCTGCGGGTGGAGCTCGCCGGCGTGCCCCACGACGGTCTCGCCGACGCGCAGCTCAGCGCAGCGGCCCGGGTGCCACGGCAAGTACTCCGCAGCAGCAACCGTGAGCTCAACGCCTGCGGCGCGGGCCACAACCTGCGCCGACTCGAGCGCGTCTGCCCAGGTGTAGGCACGAGCCTGGCCGAACGGGCCTGCCTCCTCGGCGTTGCCCAGCGCGACGGTTGCCACATGCAGCGGCTGGTGCGGCACCGAATCCAGGATGCCGGAGATCGTCGCCCCGTCGGGGCGAGCTTCCACGCTGGGCAGCGGCGAGGCTTCCGCGCGCTTGAACGCCGTTTGCGCCACCGAGTACATCGCGACGTCAGCGCGACCGCGTGCCACGTTCTTCCCCACGGCCTCGAGCATCGCCGGCAGCAGCGTCGTGGCGAGCACTCCGTAGTCAGTATCCAGCGGGTTCTGCACCTTCACGGTGTTGCGACGCGGGTCGTCCTCGTCCAGGCCCCAGGTGTCGAAGGTGCTGTTTGCCATGAACGGGGTGGGGATAATCTCGGCGTAACCGGCGTAGGCCAACGCGTGCGTCACGGCGCGGCGGCGCTGCTGCGCCGGAGTCAGACCGCGGCCACCGCGCGGGGTGGGCAGGAGAGACGGGATGTCGTCCAGCCCTTCCAGGCGCACGATTTCCTCGATCAGCTCGACCGGGACGGTGAGGTCGCCGCGCCAGGTGGGCGGGGTGACAGCCAGGATGCCCTCGGCCGCCTTCTCCACGGCCTCCACGGCGCAGCCGACCTCCTCCAAGCGGCGCACGACCGTCTCCTCGGCGTACTCGACGCCGATGAGCTTGGACGGCGCGGCCACCGGCAGTTCAATGGCCTCGCGCTGCGGGACCGCGCCGACGAGGGTGCGTCCGGACGCGATCTCGCCGCCAGCGATGCTGGTCAGCAGCGCGCACGCAACGTCCAGGGCTACCTCCACGATGGCCGGGTCGACGCCACGCTCGAACCGGCGCGACGCCTCCGAGCTCAGCTTGTGGTGGCGCGCCGTCTTCGCCACCGTAAGCTCGTCCCAGTTGGCGGCCTCGAAGTACACGTTTACCGTCTCGTCCGAGATCTCAGAGGTGACGCCACCCATCACGCCCGCGAGGGACTGGATGCCTGCGTCGTCGGTGATGACTACGTCGGAGTCCAGCAGGGTGCGCTTCGTGTGGTCCAGCGTCTCAAACTCCTCGCCCGCCGACGCGTTGCGCACGTGCAGGTTGCCGGAGATCTTGTCCGCATCAAAGGCGTGCATCGGCTGGCCGAGGAGCAGCATGACGTAGTTGGTCACGTCAGTCGCCGCGTTGACGGAGCGGATGCCGGAGAGCATGAGCTCGCGCTGCATCCAGAACGGGGCCTTCGCTGCCGGGTTAATGCCCTCGACCTTGGCCAGCCCGAAGCGGCGAGCGCGGGTGGAGTCGTCCACGGTGACGTCGATAAGCGAACCCTGCGCTGCGGGGACCTGCGAGGTGTCCACGGCCGCGACCTGCGGGTCCGCGGCGGGATCGGTGAACGTGAGGTCGAACGCGGAGGCGATCTCGCGGGTCAGGCCGCGCGCGGAAAGCGCGTAGCCACGGTCTGGGGTGATGTTGACGTCAAAGATCGTGTCATCGAGCTGGAGGATCTCGCGGGCATCATCGCCCGGCTTGCCCATGCCCTCGGGCAGGGTAATGATGCCGTCACTCTTCGTGGTCATGCCGAGCTCCGCGGCGGACGCCATCATGCCGTTGGAGATGTGGTCATAGGTCTTGCGCGCGGAGATGGCGAAGCCACCCGGCAGGACCGCGCCCGGCAGCGCTACCACGACGTAGTCGCCAAGCGCGAAATTCCGCGCACCGCAGATGATGCCCTGCAGTTCGCCGGTGCCGTTCGCATCTCCCACGTCAACCTGGCAGTGCCGGATCGGCTTCTTAAACCCGGTGAGCTCTTCGATCTCGGCGACGCGCCCCAGCACGAGCGGGCCAGTGGTTTCTTCGATCGGCGCGTAGCCCTCCGTTTCGAAGCCGACGCGGACGAAGCCTGCGTCCAGCTCGTCGTCAGTGACGGTCCAGCCCTCGTTGCCCGCGTTGTGCAGCAGGCGGGTGATCCAGTTCTTGGAAATCAGCATTGTTGTCCTTGTCCTTTCTCTCCTATTGCCTGCTTACGCCTGCACGCCGAACGGCAGGGTGAAGCGCACGTCGCCTTCGACCATGTCGCGCATGTCCGTCAGCCCGTTGCGGAACTGCAGGGTGCGCTCCAGGCCCATGCCGAAGGCGAAGCCCTGGTACTCCTCCGGATCCACGCCGACAGCGCGCAGCACGTTTGGGTTGACCATGCCGCAGCCGCCCCACTCGATCCAGCCTGCGCCGCCCTTCTTGTTTTCAAACCACACGTCCACCTCAGCGCTCGGCTCCGTGAACGGGAAGTAGTTCGTACGCATGCGGGTTTTCGCCGTCGGCCCGAACAGCGTCTTGGCCAGGTGGTCCAGGGTGCCGCGGAGGTGCGCCATGGTCAGCCCCTTATCCACGGCCAGGCCCTCAATCTGGTGGAACACCGGGGTGTGTGTGGCGTCAAGCTCGTCGGTGCGGAAGACGCGACCCGGGCACGCGATGTACAGCGGAACGTCACGGTCCAGCATGGAGCGCACCTGCACCGGCGAGGTGTGCGTACGCATGACCTGTTTGGAGCCCGGCTCACCAATGTAGAAGGTGTCCTGCAGGGTGCGCGCGGGGTGATCCGGGATGAAGTTGAGCGCGTCAAAGTTGAAGTATTCCGCCTCAATCTCCGGCCCCTCGGCGATTTCCCAGCCCATGCCGACAAAGATGTCCGCAATCTGCTCGCTCAGCGTGGTGATCGGGTGCATCGCCCCGACCTGACCGCGAGTCGTCGGCAGCGTGACATCCACCGCTTCTTCCTTGAGCTGCTGCGCACGGTACTCGGCCTCGCGCAGCTCGCGCAGCTGCGCAAAGCGCTTCTCCACGCGCCCGCGCGCCATATTCACCATCCGACCAGCGTCCTTGCGCTGGTCCTTCGGAAGGGTGCCCAGGGCCCGCCGCGCCTGCGGGATAAAGGCCTTCTCCCCCAGATGCTGCCTATGCGCCTCTTCCAGCGCCGGCAAGTCTGCCGCGTTTTCAAACGCTTCGATCGCCGCCGCGGCAGCGCTGTCTAGCGCTTCCTCGGTCAGTTGAATCTCCGGGGTCTCGGACACGCTCGTCCCTTCCACTTGTCTGGTGATATTTCAGCGCACACAAGCATACCCGGGCGCACACATCAATTGTCCGACGCCTGCAGAGACAACTTCGAGGGCGCACACGGCCCGACGCGTCGCCTAATGCTGGCCGAGCACCTTGGAGGACTCCCACATGCACATTGCTGCAGCAGTGGCGAGGTTCAATGACTCCGCGCTTCCCTTGATTGGAATTGCCACCCGGTGGTCAGCCAGTTCCAGGATCTCGTCGGGGAGCCCGTGCGCTTCGTTGCCGAAGAGCCACGCAGTCGGTTTCGCGAGCACCTCCCCCGCTGCGTCGAGGGAGACTTCACCGTCCATGGCGGTCGCGACGATTTGCAAGCCTTTGGCGCGCAACTGACCCAGGACGTCCTTGATGTTTCGTTCGCGGGCCACGGGGAGGTGGAACAGCGAGCCTGCGGAAGCGCGCACAACCTTGGAAGATTCCGGGTCCACCGTCTCTCCGGCAAAGATCACGGCATCCGCGCCAGTCGCATCGGCGATACGGATGATGGTGCCCGCGTTGCCTGGGTCGTTCGTTTCCACTCCTACGGCGACGAACTCTGGGGTCCCGCGCAGCGCCGCTCCGACAGTCCACAGCGACGGCTTGCACACGGCGAAGAGCCCGGTGGTGTGGACCGTATCAGACATGTGCTTCGCCGCCTGATCAGTAATGGCGTGGGTGAACACGTCCATGTAGTCCGCCGTGGTGATGATGTCCGCGAACTCGTCTGCGGCACGCTCTGTGGCAAAAAGATCGGTGGCCGCGCCCGTCGCCACGGCCGCCTCCACTGAGTTTGCGCCTTCCACCAAGAAGCGGTTCGCCTTCTTTCGGGCCTGCGCCCGGTGCAGCTTCGCCGCGTTGACGACTCGGGGGGTGCGCTCAGTAAAGGGTTGCGTGAAATCGAGGCTCATGGCCTTAGATTCTACCGGCGTGCTACCGCAACAACGGCACGCCGTCCGCGTCCGTGGAGTAGAAGCCGCTGCGCGTGCAAATTCTGACGAGGTCGCACAGCACCCAGATCCCCAGCACCCCAAACACGACAAAGCCAACCAAGAAGAACGTCGTCAACCAGCCGAAGAAGTGGAGCCCCAATTGGACAAGCCCCCGCTTGGTGTACCCCAAGTAAAAATTGTGCACACCGAAAAGCCCAAAGAAAAGGCACAGCAGGACAGCAAGGGGCCATGCGCGGGGCTGCCTCACAGGCTGCACGGATGCGGTTGAGGAGCGAAGTGTTTCGAAGTGATCCGACAGCGCGGGAGCGCTCGCGCTACCGGGTCTGCCGCCGTAGAACTGCCGGGTGCGCGCCCACTCGTTGGCAGCCGCGCCCTGCTCGTCCCAGTACCAGTCATCTGCACCATTGCCGTGTCCACTGGGGTACCCGCTCCCGTAGGGTCCACCGGTGTTGTTGTTGCTGCCGTTGTCATAGGGGTTCGTCATGTCTCACACCTTACTCAGGCACCCGAACACGCCCGGGCACGCGAAACGCCCACCCCGACCCGTTCGCAAGCGCGAGGGTGAGGTGGGCGTCGATAAGCGAAGGGTGCTTACGCAGCCTTCGGAGCGTTCACGTCCTCCGGGAGGGCGTTCTTGGCAATCTCGCAGATCGCGGAGAACGCAGCGAAGTCGTTGACGGCAAGCTCGGCGAGGATCTTGCGGTCGACCTCGACCTCGGCCAGCTTCAGGCCGTGGATGAGGCGGTTGTAGGTGATGTCGTTGAGACGAGCAGCGGCGTTGATGCGCTGGATCCACAGCTTGCGGAACTCACCCTTGCGCTTACGACGGTCGCGGTACGCGTAGGTCTGGGAGTGCAGCCACTGCTCCTTGGCCTTGCGGTACAGGCGGGAGCGCTGGCCGCGGTAGCCCTTCGCGGACTTGAGGATTGCGCGGCGCTTCTTCTTGGCGTTGACTGAACGCTTCACACGTGCCATGAGTCAAACTTCCTTTACTTATTCGGTATTTGTGCTGGTTACGGGGCGCTGGTTGAACTATGCGCGGCCAAGAAGGCGCTTCATGCGCTTCTGATCTGCCCGTGCGACGTCGGTGGTGCCGGACAGCTTGCGGCGACGCTTGGAGGACAGCGACTCGTTGAGGTGGCGCTTGCCGGCCTGCTCGCGGCGCAGCTTGCCCTTGCCGTTGACCTTGATGCGCTTTGCGGTGCCCTTGTGGGTCTTCTGCTTCATGGTAAAAGCCCTTCAGAGTTGAAAATGTGTGCTACTTCTTGCCCTTGCGAGCCGGCCCGAAGACCATCGTCATGTTGCGACCGTCCTGCTTCGGACGAGACTCGACCACGCCCAGCTCACCGATGTCGTCTGCAAGACGCTCGAGGAGGCGGTAGCCGAGTTCCGGACGCGACTGCTCGCGGCCACGGAACATGATGGTCACCTTGACCTTGTTGCCCTTCTCCAGGAAGCGCTCGACATTGCCCTTCTTCGTCTGGTAATCGTGCTCATCGATCTTCGGGCGGAACTTCTGTTCCTTCACCACGGTCTGCTGCTGGTTCTTGCGAGCCTCGCGGGCCTTCTGATCCTGCTCGTACTTGTACTTGCCGTAATCCATGATCTTGGCCACGGGCGGCTTGGCCTTCGGCGCGACCTCGACCAGGTCGAGGTCCGCGTCGTACGCCAACTTGCGGGCATCATCCGTGCGGACAATGCCCACCTGCTCGCCGGACGGGCCGACGAGGCGAACTTCCGGTACGCGGATTCGTTCGTTGATCCGAGCTTCAGCGCTGATGAGAACTCCTAAAGACGAGAATGACAATGTGATCGCTACCAAGCCCCAAGCGACGTCATCCCACACGAAAAACCCGCTAGCGTTTACGCCAGCGGGAGTTCATCCGTTCAGCACAACACACGTCTCGCGTGTGCCATACCGTTGACCCGTATCCTGCGCTGCTGCGCGGCGTGGGGTGGGAGTAACTCCACTTGCGGCCCGTACACCTGAATCAGGAGCACTGGGCGGTAGTGGTGCATATGCTAGCAGCCGTTGTGAGAGACACCAAATCGCACGCCGAGACGGGCTATTTCGATTCTCCGCACCCCGCCCCGGCAGCTAGTGCAGGACCTTTTGCAGGTACTCGCCCGTAAACGAACCTTCCACCGCTGCCACGTCCTCGGGCGTTCCCTGCGCAACCACGGTGCCGCCGCCGGAGCCGCCCTCCGGGCCCATGTCGATGATCCAGTCGGCGGACTTTACAACGTCGAGGTTGTGCTCGATAACCAGGACGGTGTTGCCCTTCTCCACCAGGCCGTTGAGCACGAGCATCAGCTTGCGAATGTCCTCGAAGTGCAGGCCGGTCGTCGGCTCGTCCAGGATGTAGATGGTGCGGCCGTTGGATCGCTTTTGTAGCTCGGTTGCCAGCTTCACGCGCTGCGCCTCGCCGCCGGACAGGGTCGTCGCGGACTGTCCCAGGCGGACGTAGCCGAGGCCGACGTCGACAAGCGTGGCGAGGTACCGGTGAATGGAAGAAATCGGTTCGAAGAACTCGGCGGCCTCGGAGATCGGCATCTCCAGCACCTCCGCGATCGTCTTCCCCTTGTAGCGGACCTCGAGGGTCTCCCTGTTGTAGCGCGCGCCGCCACACACCTCGCAGGGCACGTACACATCGGGCAGGAAGTTCATCTCGATCTTGATGGTGCCGTCGCCGCGGCAGGCCTCGCACCGGCCACCCTTGACGTTGAAGGAGAAGCGGCCCGCCTTGTACCCGCGCACCTTCGCCTCCTGTGTTTCGGCAAAAAGGTTGCGAATCTTGTCAAACACGCCTGTGTACGTCGCCGGGTTCGAGCGCGGCGTGCGCCCGATCGGGCTCTGATCTACCTGGACCAGCTTGTCCAACGAGTCCAGCCCCTCCACGCGCTTGACGCGGCCGGGAACCTGGCGGGCGCCGTTCAGTTCGTTCTGCAGAGTCTTGGCCAGGATCTCGTTGACTAGGGTGGACTTGCCGGAGCCGGACACGCCCGTCACCGCGACGAGCAGGCCGAGCGGAATCTCCACGCTGACGTTATTCAGGTTGTTCTCGCGGGCCCCGACCACCTTGATCTTCCGGTCCTTATCCAGCGGTCGCCGCTGCGCAGGCACCTCGATCTTCTTGCGGCCGGCGATGTAGTCGCCGGTGAGCGAGCCTTCCGCCTCGACGAGTCCGTCGGGCTCGCCCTGGTAGACCACCTCGCCGCCGTACTCACCGGCGCGCGGGCCGATGTCGATGAGCCAGTCCGCCTCGCGGATCGTGTCCTCGTCGTGCTCCACCACCACGAGTGTGTTGCCAAGGTCACGCAGCTTCTTCAGCGTGGCGATGAGCCTGTTGTTGTCGCGCTGGTGCAGGCCGATGGAGGGCTCATCCAGCACGTACAGCACGCCAGCAAGTCCCGAGCCGATCTGCGTGGCCAGGCGGATACGCTGCGCCTCGCCGCCGGAGAGCGTCCCGGCGGAACGCGACAGCGTGAGGTAGTTCAGGCCCACGTCCAGCAGGAAGTGGAGCCTTGCCTGGATCTCGCGCAGCACGGCACCGGCGATCATCTCCTCGCGGTACCCCAGCACCAGGTGGTCCAGGTATTCCGACGCGTCCTCGATGGACAGCTCGGTCAGCCCGGCAATCGAGCGCTCGCCGTGCGTCGTGGAGTCCAAGCGCACCGCCAGGATCTCTGGCTTCAGGCGTGCCCCCTTACACGTCGGGCACGGGACCTCGCGGGTGTAGGCGAGCAGGCGCTCCTTCTGCGTGTCCGTCTCCGCCTGCTCGAGCTTCCGCTCCAGGTAGCCGATCACGCCTTCGTACGCGGCGCTAAAGGAGCGCTGCCTGCCGTAGCGGTTCTTATACCGCACGCTCACCTTGGTCTTCGAACCGTTGACCAGGTGCTTCTGCTGCGTCTTGGTCAGCGAGGAAAACGGCACGTGCGCGTCGAAGCCTTCTTCCTTGGCCAGCGCCTCGATGAGCCGCACGAAGTACTTCTTGTTCGGGCTCGAGTTCCACGGCTGGAACGCGTCGACCGCGGGGGCGTCCGGGTCCGGGATGACCAGGTCGGTGTCAATCTCCTTGCGCATCCCCAGGCCGTCGCAGGCCGGGCACGCGCCGAACGGGGAGTTGAAGGAGAATGCGCGGGGCTCGTACTCCTCCACGTCTAGCTTGTGTCCGTTCGGGCAGGCCATCTTCTCCGAGAAGATCTGCACGCGATCCGGGTCGTCCGCGTCCAGGCCGACGAAGTCGAACCCGACGAGCCCGTCGGCCAGCTTCAGCGCGGTCTCGACGGAGTCGGTGAGGCGCTGCTTCTGGCTCTCCTTCACCTGCAGGCGGTCCACGACGACGTCGATCGTGTGCTTGATCTGCTTCTCCAGCTTCGGCGGTTCGGAGAGCTGGTAGGTCTCCCCGTCCACGTTCACGCGGGAATAGCCCTGGGAGGCCAGGTCTGCGAACAGGTCCTGGAATTCGCCCTTGCGCTTGCGCACGATCGGCGCGAGCACCTGGAACTTCGTGCGCTCCTCGTACTCAAGGACCTGGTCGACGATCTGCTGAGGCGTCTGCCGCTGGATCACCGCGTCGCACACCGGGCAGTGTGGCGTCCCCGCGCGCGAGTACAGCAGACGCAGGTAGTCATAGATTTCCGTGATCGTGCCCACGGTCGAGCGCGGGTTGCGGTTCGTGGACTTTTGGTCGATGGACACCGCGGGGCTGAGCCCGTCGATGTAGTCCACGTCCGGCTTGTCCATCTGCCCCAGAAACATGCGGGCGTACGAGGACAGGGACTCCACGTACCGGCGCTGGCCTTCCGCAAAGATCGTGTCGAACGCCAGGGAAGACTTGCCCGAGCCGGAGAGCCCGGTAAACACGGCCATCTTGTCTCGCGGTAGCGAAATGTCGACGCCCTTGAGGTTGTGTTCGCGCGCGCCGCGCACGGTCAGCCATTCAGCCACGTCACCACGTCCCTTCCCTAGCGGTTCTCTGTGGGGTTCAGTCCTAGAAACTACCAACTCGGGCCACCCCCGAGCTATTCCCGCCCGGCTACGCTGGGGCACCATGACGCTTTCATTGCACCAGATTTCCGTCTCCGAGATGGACAACAACTGCTACCTCATCGCTTCCCAGGGCAAGGGGCTGCTTATCGACGCCGCCGCCGACCCCGCCGCACTCCTCTCCCTCGCCAGCTACGCAGGCGTAGAGATCACCGACGTGCTCACCACGCACCGCCACCACGACCACGTCCGCGCGCTCAAGGAGGTCCTCGACGCGACCGGCGCGACGCACTGGGCACCGTTCCTGGACGCCCCGGCGCTGCCGGCGCCGGTGGACCGCGAGCTCAAGGACGGCGACACCCTCGAGTTCGACGGCCACCAGTTCCCCGTCATGATCCTGCGCGGCCACACCCCCGGCGGCGCGGCGCTCGCGGCGGAGATCGACGGCGCGACGAACCTCTTCGTTGGCGACTCCCTCTTCCCCGGCGGCCTGGGCAAGACGGCCTCCGAGGGCGATTTTGTCCGCCTGTTCAACGAGGTGAAAACCAAGCTGTTCGACGCCTACGCGGACGACACCATCGTCCGCCCAGGCCACGGGAAGCCGACGACGCTGGGCGAGGAACGACCCCACCTGGATGAGTGGTGGCAGCGTCGCTGGTAGCCGAGCGTTTTTCACCGAGTTTCCCCGATGAGACCGGAACGTAAGTACAGTTGTGCCCAGAAGAGTCCCGCTGTGGGCTCCAGCATGAACCTGAATAAACCACGATCAAATGAAAAGGACTGGTTTGCAAGATGATCCGTAAGATCGCTCGCCCGATGTTGGCGTCCGTTTACATCATTGACGGCGTTGAGACCGCGCTGAACCCGGCGTCGCACAAGGACGCTGCGGACTCCGCACTGAAGAAGGTGCGCTCCGTACTGCCGCGTCAGTACCGCAGCTTCCTGCCGAAGGACCCGGAGACCGCCGCCCAGATCGTGGGTGGCGTCAAGGCCGGTGCCGGTAGCCTCTTCGCCATCGGCAAGATGCCGCGCACCTCCGCGTCCCTGCTCGCCCTCTCCACCGTCCCGTCCCTGATCGGGCGCAACGCGTTCTGGGAGGCAGATGATGCGGACGACAAGGCCCGCCGCCGCACCGGCGCGCTGACCGATGTCGCACTCGCAGGCGGCGTCCTGCTGGCTACCGTCGACACGGCCGGCAAGCCGGGCCTGCAGTGGCGCGCGCAGAATGCCGCAAAGGTTGCGCGCAAGAACGTCCAGCAGGCGCTGCCCACTCAGTCCGAGACCGAGAAGACCATGAGCAAGGCCAGCGACTGGTTGTCCGACACCACCGACCAGGTCACCAGCCAGGTCACCAGCTACGTCGATGACAACAAGGACGACTGGAAGAAGGCTGCCTCCCACGCCACCGAGGTAGCCGGCGACTGGTTCGAGGACGCAAAGAAGCAGACCTCGAAGTTCCTCGCTGAGACCTCCGACCGCGCGCAGGACGCGTACAAGGACTTCGACGCGGAGAAGCTGATCGAGCAGGCTACCCCGTCCAAGCTCGAGCAGTTCCAGGCCAAGCGCAAGGTCCACGGCATTGTCGGCGACCTGCAGGGCTCCATCGATGACCTTCGCCCGAGCACCCTGGAGAAGCTCTCCGCAAAGCACAAGGTGAAGAAGAACCATGCGAAGCTGGAAAAGAAGGCACAGGGTTCCGTCGATAAGCTGCAGGCTGCGTTTGACAAGCTCGACGCTGACCCGTCTTGGATTCAGAAGCTGAAGTGGAAGCGCAAGGCGAAAAAGGCCGAGAAGCGCGCCAAGAAGTCGGTGAAGAAGCTGCAGAAGAAGCTGGGCTAATCCCCCGCTTTCGCGCACCGCGGCCCCGCCACCCCGGAATAATCCGGGCGGCGGGGCCGTTTGTTGCTTACACGGCGCGGTTTGACCGCGGAGAATCGTGAGGAGGTACACGCGGGTGAGAAATCCCCAACACATCGCATCCGAGCAGGCTTACGTTGATGAGCTCTTCCGGCACCTGGATGCGGAAGTCACCGCAGCCCAGGAGAAGCTGGCCGCGGTGCAGCGCGACGTAGACCCGGACAACCCGGACTCGGACGCACTCGTGCGCCGCGAAACGGAGTACCACGGGCTCAACGCCAAACTCGATGCACTCAACATCGCCGAGGTGGGCCTGGTCTTCGGCCGCATCGACGTCGCCGACACGGACGTGGAGAATCCGGTCCCGGGGCGTCCTGGGCTCGAGCGGCGTTACATCGGTCGCATGGGGATGGACGATCGCGCGGACAACTACCGCACCCTCCTGCTGGACTGGCGCGCGCCACTGGCGCGGCCGTTTTACCTGGCTACCACGGCGCACCCCGAGGGCGTTGAACAGCGCCGCAACATCCGCATGCGCGGCCGCAAGGTGACGGCGGTGGATGACGAGGTCCTGTCTGGCGACAGCACCGATGCCGACCAGCCTGGCGCCGCGGAGTCAGCGACCGACGGCGGCAACGTCGGCTCCGAGGCCGCGCTGCGCCGCGCCATGAACACCGCACGCACCGGCCACATGCAGTCCATCGTGGAAACGATCCAGCGCGAGCAGGACGAGATCATCCGTGACGCCACTCGCGGCGTCATGGTCGTCCAGGGCGGCCCCGGCACCGGCAAGACCGCGGTGGCGCTGCACCGCGTGGCTTACCTGCTGTACACCTGGCGCGAGCAGCTTTCGCGCACCGGCGTGCTCATCATCGGCCCGAACCCGACGTTTCTGGAGTACATCTCCCGCGTCCTGCCCGAGTTGGGCGAAACCGGCGTCGTCCTGTCCACCATCGAGGACCTCGTCCCCGGGTTCACGCCGGCGCGTGACGCGGAGCCGCTGGCTGCGCGCGAGGTCAAGGGCTCGGAGGAGATGGTCACGGTGCTCAAGCGTGCCGTGCAGGCCTTTGAGACGGTGCCCGAGCGCCCCGTCACCTTGAAGATCGACTCCGTCGACATCGAGGCCACCCCGGCGATGGTAAGGGCGGCACGCACCCGCGCCCGGCGTTCGCGCAAGCCGCACAACCAGGCCCGCGAGTACTTCGCCGAGCACCTCACGCAGTCGCTCGCGGAGGCCCTGGCGGAGAAGATCGGCGCGGACCCGCTCGGCGGCCGCAACCTCCTCTCCGCCGCAGACGTGGACCAGCTGCACGACGACCTCGCCGACGACCCGCAGGTAATCGCCCTGGTGGACGAGTACTTCCCGGAGCTCGACCCCGCAGAGGTCCTCGACGTCACGCTCACGGACCGCGCGCGCATCGCAGAGGTCGCCGGGGACTACGACGCCTACACCCAAGACGCGCTCTACCGCGCGCCGGGTTCGGGGTTCTTCGCGTCGGACACCGCGCTTATCGACGAGCTGTCCGTCCTCATCGGCGTCGTCGCGCCCGAGGAACAGCGCGCGAAGGAGAACGCGCAGTGGCGCCAGCAGGTCGAGGAGGCCGCCGACGCCCTTGACGTGCTCGCGTCCTCCGAGTCCACGGACAACGACGACGACCAGTTCGAGGCGGAAATCCTTTCCGCTGCCGACGTCATCGACGCGGAAACCTTGGCAAGCCGCCAGCGCGTCACCGACATTCGCTCCACCGCGCAGCGCGCGCGGGCGGATCACACCTGGGCCTACGGCCACGTGATCGTCGACGAAGCGCAGGAGCTCTCCCCCATGGAGTGGCGGATGGTGTTCCGCCGGTGCCCGTCGAGGTGGATGACGCTGGTGGGCGACCCCGCGCAGACGTCGGCGCCCGCCGGCACGGACGACTGGGCCGCGTCACTCGCGCCGTTCGTCGGCGAGCGGTTTGTCACCCACGAGCTCACGGTAAACTACCGCACCCCCGCGGAAATCATGGAGTACGCGCGCGACGTCCTGGCGCAGATCGACCCGGAGGCGCAGGCGTCGGTAGCCATCCGCGAGACCGGTGTTCCGGTGCGCCGCCTGCCTGCCGGGACCGACCCGGAGTGGGTGCGCGTGGAGCTGCACCAGGGGGATGCGCAGGAGCAGCGCACCGTTGCCGTCATCGATGCCGCCAACGTGGCGCAGATGAAGGGGTTGGAGTTTGACCACGTCATCGTGGTCGATCCGGACAAAGTAGTAGAGGCCTCGCCACAGGGGTGGCAAGACCTCTACGTTGCCGCTACGCGAGCGACTCAAAGCCTGACGGTGATCGGCTAAGCGCCACCGTCAGCGCCCCGCCGCGCAGCGCGGCGGGGTCACCGTTACTTGACGGTGTGGACGATCATCACGTCGCAGTCGGACTGACGGGCAACGTCAGCCGGCACGGAGCCCAGCAGGCGGCCGGTCAGCGAGTTGATGCCGCGGTTGCCCACGACCAGCAGCTCAGCCTTGTTGTCGTTCACGATCGCCATGAGCGCCTCGACCGGGGTGCCCGGGCGGGTCGCGGTCTGCACATCCTCGACGCCGAAGGAGCGAGCGTGCTCAGCGGCCTCCTCGAGGTTCTTCAGCGCCTGCTCGTCGCCCAGAATCGTCACCGAGTCCTGGCGCAAGGCCTTGGAGGCGTCCTCTTGGGTGCGGTAGTACGCCGTGCCGATGACCAGCGTTGCCCCGAAGGCCGCTGCCATCCGTGCCGCGCGCTCAACAGCGAGGAGGGAGGACTTGGAGCCGTCGGAGCCGACGACGATGGTGTTGTAGTACTCAGCCATAGTGTCTGGGTGACCTTTCATCGAGTTTGGGAATCTGTGGACATGGTACTCCGGGTGCTCCGGGGAGGTTAGTTATGCCCCTCGGCCCTGGTATCTACCAGCATAACGTCCACCGGAGCCTTCTTTGCCACGCTCCCGGGGATGTTGCCAAATACCCGGCCAGCCAGCGAGCGCATGCCCTTATTGCCCACCACGAGCAGGTCGACCTCGTACTCCGAGACGGACTCAAGCAGCACGTTCGCCGGCTGCCCGGCCTTGGACACGACGTTGACCTTCGGGGCCTGCTCCTCCTCCGCGATAGTGCGGGCGCGGGTCAGGATCTCCTGGGCACCGGTCTCGGTCACGATGTCGATCTTGCTCAGCTCGGCGTTCGTGGAGTTCAGCATGGAACCGGACGCGGTGTAGTGCGCGCAGATCACGGTAAGCTGGGCGTCGTACACGCGGGCCAGGCTGGCTGCGGCGCGGACGGCCACCAGGGAGGTCGGCGAACCGTCGGTGCCCACGGCGATGGATGTGTAAGTGTGCATGATGGGTATTGCGCCCTTTCTCGTTCTAGTTTCCTGTGTCTTTCATACCACGGAGTTCCTTGCGCAGATCTGCAATCTCATCGCGGAGTCGGCCGGCGAGCTCAAACTTCAGCTCGCGGGCGGCGTCGCCCATCTGCTTCGTGAGGTCGTCGATAAGCTTCTGCACCTCGTCGGAGGCCATGGTGGTCACGTCCGGCTTCTCTGCCACCGCTGCATCCGAGCTCAGGCTCGCCTGCTCCTCGGCATCGCCGTTCTCGTAGACCTGGTCGAGGATGTCGGCGATCTTCTTGCGCAGCGGCTGCGGGTCGATGCCGTGCTCCTTGTTGTAGGCCAGCTGCTTCTCGCGGCGGCGCTCGGTCTCATCGATCGCCTCCTGCATGGATTCGGTGATTGTGTCGGCGTACATGATGACCTCGCCGGAGACGTTGCGGGCCGCGCGGCCGATGGTCTGAATGAGCGACTTCGTGGAGCGCAGGAAGCCCTCCTTGTCCGCGTCCAGGATGGCCACGAGCGAGACCTCGGGCAGGTCGAGGCCCTCGCGCAGGAGGTTGATGCCCACGAGCACGTCGAACTCGCCAAGCCGGAGCTGGCGCAGCAACTCGACGCGCTGCAGCGTATCAATGTCGGAGTGCAGGTAGCGCACCTTGATGCCGTGGTCGAGCAAGTAGTCGGTGAGGTCCTCGGCCATGCGCTTGGTCAGCGTGGTCACGAGCACGCGCTCCTGTTTGTCCACGCGCTGGCGCACCTCGTCGATGAGGTCGTCGATCTGCCCCTTCGTCGGCTTGACGGTCACCTTCGGGTCCACCAGCCCGGTCGGGCGGATCACCTGCTCGACGTACTCGCCCTGCGCAGCCTCGAGCTCGTAGTCGCCGGGGGTCGCCGACATGTACACGGTCTGCCCCACGCGCGCCTCGAACTCGTCGAAGGTCAGGGGCCGATTATCGACGGCACTGGGCAGGCGGAACCCGAACTCCACGAGGTTTCGCTTACGCGACATGTCGCCCTCAAACATGCCGCCGATCTGTGGCACGGTCACGTGGGACTCATCAATGATGGTGAGGAAGTCCTCCGGGAAGTAGTCAATGAGCGTGGCCGGCGCGGAGCCGGGGCCGCGGCCGTCCATGTGCCGCGAGTAGTTCTCAATACCGGAGCAGAACCCCACCTGCTGGATCATCTCCAGGTCGTACTCGGTGCGCATCCGCAGGCGCTGCGCCTCGAGGAGCTTGCCCTTGCTCTCCAGTTCCTCGAGCCGGTCGGCGAGCTCCTCCTTGATCGCCTGGATCGCCTTTTCCATGCGTTCCTCGGTGGCCACGTAGTGGGTGGCCGGGAAGATGCGCACCTCGTCCTCCTGGCTGAGTACGTCGCCCGTGAGCGGGTGGATGTAGTAGAGCGAGTCGACCTCGTCGCCGAAGAACTCGACGCGCACGGCGACCTCCTCGTAGGCGGGGATGATGTCGACGGTGTCGCCCTTGACGCGGAAGGTGCCGCGCTTGAAGTCGATGTCGTTGCGCTCGTATTGGACGTCCACGAGCAGACGCAGGAACCGGTCGCGCTCGACCTCCTCGTCCACGCGCAGCACGATCGAGCGGTCCAGGTAGGACTGCGGGGTGCCCAGGCCGTAGATGCAGGACACGGAGGAGACGACGACCACGTCGCGGCGGCTCAGCAGCGCGGAGGTTGCGGAGTGGCGCAAGCGCTCCACGTCATCATTGATGGACGAGTCCTTCTCAATGTAGGTATCGGTCTGCGCGATGTACGCCTCCGGCTGGTAGTAGTCGTAGTAGGAGACGAAATACTCGACGGCGTTGTTGGGCAGTAGCTGCCGCAGCTCGTTCGCCAGCTGCGCGGCCAGCGTCTTGTTCGGCGCCATCACCAGCGTGGGCCGCTGCTGCTGCTCAATCAACCACGCCGCCGTCGCAGACTTACCCGTACCAGTCGCACCCATGAGCACGACGTCCTCCTCGCCGCGGCGCAGCCGCTCGTCCAGCTCCGCGATCGCGGCGGGCTGGTCGCCGGACGGTTCGAACTCGGAAACCACCTCAAACGGCTTTTCGCGCCGCTCAATCTCGCCGACGGGGCGGAACTCGGAGTGCGCAAGGACTGGGTGTTCTGCAGCGAAAGCCATGGCTGTCAGCATACTCGCCGCTCCCCAACTGCTCCGCTGCCGCCGTGCCAGAATGGGGCACATGCTTTCTACGCTGATCCCCCACGGTTTCCAGATCCGCGAGCACGTCATCCGCGTCCCCTGGGACCGCACTGACGCGTCGCTAGGCACCCTCGAGCTCTTCGCGCGCGAGCTGTACACCGACCCCGACGCGCCGCCCCTCGCCTACTTCCAGGGCGGCCCCGGCAACCCCGGCCCGCGCATGCTCATGGGGTGGATCCCCGAGGCACTCAAGCACTACCGCGTCTTCCTCATCGACGAGCGAGGCACCGGCCGTTCCACCAGGATCGATGCGACGCAGCGCACGCTTCTCGACGCCGCGCATCTCTCCCGCCTCCGCCCACCCGACATCGCCGCCGACGCCGAGGACCTGCGCCGCCACCTGGGCTTTGATACCTGGGACATCCTGGGCAACTCATTTGGCGGGATCTGCGTGGGCGCCTACCTCTCCTACTTTCCGGAGGGCATTGGGCGCGCGATGATGACTGGCGTGGTCCCGCCGTTCGGGACCACGCCGGAGGAGTTCAACCGCCAGTCGGTGGCGCTCATGGCCCAACGCGTCGAGCGCTTCTACGCCGCGGTGCCGTGGGCCGAAGGGCGTGTCCGGGAGGTGTGCGCGCACCTGGCGGACACCGAGGAGTTTCTGCCCACCGGCGAGCGGCTCACCCCGGAGCGCTTCCGCTTCGTGGGCGTGCGGCTCGGCGAGGAAACTGGTGCGGACACGCTTGCCATGCTGCTCGAAGCACCGTTCCACCGCGGCGCGCACAAGCGGCTGCGCACCGACTTCCTCGCTGCGGCGGGCGCGATGCTCAGCCTGGCGCCAAATCCCTTGTGGGCCGTGGTCCACGACCAGATTTTCGCCGGCCTGACCCCGCAGCCCACCAACTGGCCCGGCGCCCGGACGTACGAGGAGGCCGAAGGGTTTTCGGTCCACGCGGACCCGCGGAGCGACGCTCCCTTCTACCTGCTGGGCAACGCCTTCTTCCCGTTCCACTTCGACCAGGACCCTGCGCTCCGCCCGTTCCGCGAGGCGGTGGAGGATATTGCGCAGCGCACCGGCCAGCGGCCCAGCGTGGACGCCGACGCGCTGCGCGCGAACGACACACCCGCCGCCGTCCTGCTCTACGAGGACGACCTTTTCGTCCCCTTTGACTACGCCAGCGCCCAAGCGGCGCAGATTCCCAACCTGTCCGTCACCACGCACCCGACGTACCAGCACGACGGCATCTACCTCCACGGCGACGAAGTGTTCCGCCAGGTGCACGCCGCGTTGCCCCCGGATAGGGCGTAATTGCGAGCGATTCCCTGACTCCGCGTCAGGGAGTTGCGACTCCTTTCAGCTATTTATACGGTCATTGTTATGACTCCAGCCCACCCATATGACGCGGCGCGCGCCGCCATCGCCGCCTCCGGCATGCGGCAGCGCGACGTCGCTCAGCACTTGGGTATTGACGCGAGCAAACTCTCAAAGTCCCTCTCCGGGGTGCGTCGCTTCACCGCAACGGAGCTGGCCCTGCTGGCCGACCTCACCGGCGTCCCCGTCCGGGAGCTCGCCGTCCGCGGTGAGCAGCACACGCCGCGCCAGCACGACTCACGGCGCGACCAGGCACGGCGCGACCAGGCGCGATCAAGCCGCCGGCACGCCATCGTCAGCGCCGCGTGGCCGCTGTTTGCGGCGCACGGGTACCAGCCAGTGACCGTGGCCGACATCGCCGCCGCCGCGGGCATGTCCGCCTCCGCCGTGCACTACTACTTCCCCACCAAGAACGAGATCTTCCTGGCTACCTTGGATGCCTGTTCGCTGCAGGGCATTGCGCGCCGGGCGTCAGCGCACACGGTCGCAGACCCGGTCGACCGGCTCAACGCGCTCTTCGCCGTCCAACTCGACGGCTCCCCGGAGGCGCATCGCGAGTGGGCAACCTGGGCGCAGTTCTGGTCCTCCTCCGCCATTTTCACCGATGCGCACGACGCCACCGAGATCGCGTACTCGCGCTGGCAGCGGGAACTCCTGCCTGTCGTGCAAGAGGGCATGGACAACGGCACCTTCCGGGCCGGGGACCCCCAGACCATGGTCACGGCGCTGACCGCACTCATCGACGGCCTGGGGATCCGAATGCTCGCGGGCGACCTCAGCCCGGCCGACGTCCACGCGGTGGTCACCGGCAGCATCCGCGGCTGGATCACGCACAGCGATAGCGGCGGCGCAGGCCGCGAGCCAGCAAGCTCGCCCCCAGACGTTGCCCCCGCCCGAGATTCCCAAGCACACGAAAGCAAGGTGTGAACGACATGTTGCAATTGAGCCGCAGGCAGCTGCTGCAGGCCACGGTGATGGGAGGCGCGACGCTCGCGCTCGCATCCTGTTCCACCGCACCCGTCGACGACATTGATACCTCCGGCCCACCCAAGCAGGGCGGCACGCTGCGCATCGGACTCGTCGGCGGCTCGTCCACGGATACCGTGGACGCGCACGTGCCCACCAGTACGAGCGACGCCGCGCGCGTGATCAATTTGTACGACGCGCTGGCGCGCCGCGACGACGACTACAACCTGGAGTACCGCCTCGCGGAGGCGATCGAGCCCAACGCGGACGCCACCGAATGGACGATCACGCTGCGCGAGGGCGCGCAGTTCTCCGACGGCCGCCCCGTCCGGCCCGAGGACGTCATGTTCTCCTACGACCGCATCCGCGACCCGCAGGACCCGAAGTCCGGCGCGGCCTCGATCTCCCACATCGACAGCATGGAGGTGCTGGACAACCGGCGGCTGCTCATCCGGCTCGCGGTCGCGGACGCCGCGTTGGTCGATTCGCTCGCGGAGTACCAGATGGGCATCGTCCCCGAAGACTACGACCCGGAACACCCAATCGGCGCGGGCCCGTTCACGCTCGAGGACTTTACGGCGGGCCAGTCCACCACACTCGTGCGCAACGACAACTACTGGGCCGGCCCCGCGCACCTGGACGCGGTGCGCATCATCGATTTCCAGGAGGAGGACGCCATGCTCAACGCGCTGCTGTCTTCCCAGGTGGATGCGATCGGCAGCCTCAACCACGCGCTCGCCCGCGTCATCGATGAAGATCCGCGCCTGAGCACGCTCATCTCTGAAACCGGCATGTGGCTGCCGCTGACCATGCGCGTCGACGTCGCTCCGTTTGACGACGTCCGCGTGCGTCAGGCGATGCGCCTCGCGGTGAACCGGCAGCAGATGGTCGACCAGGTCTACTCCGGCCAGGGCCAGCTGGGCAACGACATGTTCGCGCTCTACGACGAGGCCTACCCCCGGGACTTCCCGCAACGAGAACAGGACGTGCAGAAGGCGAAGGAGCTGCTCGCGGAGGCCGGTTACCCGGATGGCATCGAGGTGGACCTGGTCACCTCCGAGATCCAGTCTGGCGCCGTGCGCACCGCCCAGGTCTTCGCCGAGCAGGCCCGCGAGGCAGGCATCACCGTCAACATCCAGCAGGTGGATTCCTCCACGTTCTACGCGTCCGGAAACTACCTGGAATACCCGCTCGCGCAGTCGTTCTGGTACACGCGCAACTTCCTTCAGCAGGTCAACCAGTGTGCCACGGCGGACTCCCCGTTCAACGAGACGCATTGGGTGCGCGAGGACTTCACCCAGCGGGTGCATGAGGCACGCGCGATCGTCGATAAGCCCGAGCGCGAGGCACGCATCCGAGAACTACAGCAAGAGCTTTACGACGAAGGCGGCTACATCATCTGGGGCTTTGCCAACCAGGTCGACGCGTACCACAACTACGTGGTCGGGCTCACGCCGCACCCGAGCGGTGTGCCGCTGTCGCAAGCAATGTTCCACAAAATCTGGCTCGCGGAGGCATAACATCATGGGCAAATTCATTCTGCGCCGACTCGCGGTGAGCATCTTCATCCTCATCGCCGTGTCCATCATCATCTTCTGTGCCACGCTGCTGCTGCCGGGCTCCCCCGCCACGGCGATCCTCGGCCAGCAAGCCACGCCAGAGCGCATCGCCGCGCTGGAGGCCGAGATGAACCTGGACAAGCCCCCGCTGCAGCGCTACTTCATGTGGCTCGGCGGCATCTTCACCGGGGACCTGGGGACCTCGACGTCTACCGGCGGCCCGGTCGCGGACTTGCTCGGCGAGCCGCTGGCCAACTCGCTCGTGCTCATGGTGCTCGCGGCCGTCGTGGCCATCCCAGTTGGCATCCTGGTTGGCATCTACGCCGCCTGGTGGCGCGGCACCAAGCGCGACCAGGCGATCACGTGGGTGACGCTGATCCTCGCCGCCATGCCGGAGTTTGTCATCGGTATCGCGCTGATCACGCTGTTTGCCACCTCCGTGTTCAAGGTGCTCCCGGCGGTCACGATGTCCCCGCCCGGCAGCCACGTCTGGGAGTTCCCGTCCCAGCTCATCCTGCCCACGATCACGCTCGCGCTGGTGGTCAGCCCGTACATCGCGCGCATGACCCGCGCGACGATGGTGGAAACGCTGGACTCCGGCTACGTCGAGATGGCGCGCCTGAAGGGCGTGCCCGAGCGGCGCGTCATCTTCCGCCACGCGCTGCCACACGCGGTCGGGCCGATCGCGCAGGTGGTGGCCATCCAGCTTGCGTGGCTCGCCGGCGGCATCGTCGTCGTAGAGTACCTGTTCCGCTACCCCGGCTTGGGCGTCGCGCTCATTGACGCCGTGAATTACCGCGACGTCCAAGTCGTGCAAGCCGTGTCCCTCCTGATCGCCGCGGTCTACGTCGTGGTGAACCTCATCGCGGACATCGTCAGCATTACGGCCAACCCGAAACTGAGGAGCTAGCAATGACCACACCGAATACCACCGGTGCCCACAGCACCGCAGGCAACGAGCCCGCTGACGAGTTCGAGACGCTCAAGGAATCCGCGTCCAAACCCGCGCCGGTGCTCGCCCGCATCTGGGCAATCCCCGAGGGCAAGGTCGGGCTCGTCCTCACCTCCCTCATCGTCGTGTGCACCGTCATCGGCTACCTCTTCGCAGAGCAGCTCACCGGCTACTCCTCCACCGAGTTCCTCGGGCTGCCGTTCACCAACGAGGGCGCATTCGGCACCGACAACCTCGGCCGTTCGGTCTTCTCCCGCTTCATCGCCGGCGGCTTGGTCCTGCTAGTCACCGCGTTTTTGGCCACTGCGCTCGGCATGCTCGTCGGCACGCTCATCGGCATGGTCGCCGGCTACGCGGGCGGTTGGGTCGACGCAGTCCTCATGCGCATCAACGACGTCGTGCTCGCCTTCCCGCAGCTCATCTTCGCCATGCTGGCGATCGTCATCTTCGGACCCTCCGCCACCGTCCTCGTGCTGGTGATCGGGCTCACCCACGCGCCACGCATCGCCCGCGTCGCCCGCGCGTCCACAATGTCGGTGACCAACGAGGACTACATCCGCGCCGCCCAGATGTACTCCATGCCTCACTGGCGCATCCTGCTCCGCGAGATCCTGCCCAACATCACCGGCCCCCTCGCCGTCGAAGCCGGACTGCGACTCACCTACTCCATCGGCTCCATCGCCTCGCTGTCCTTCCTCGGTCTAGGCATCCAACCGCCCGCCGCGGACTGGGGCTTGATGATCAACGAGAACCGCATCGCACTCTCGCTCCAGCCCTGGGGCGTCATCTTGCCGGTCGCGGCCATCGCGCTGCTCACCATCGGCACCAACATGCTTGCCGACGCCACCGCGCGCGCCACCGCGTCCACCGCCATGCCCGCGCGCCCCACGCCCGAGCAGCTCGACGCCGCGCGGAAGCCGAAGAACGAGCCCATCCGCCACGACGCACCTACCGCCACCGAGTCCGAGGAGGCCCAACGATGACCACCGCGATCACCACCCCCACCGACGCCGCCGGCACCGTACTGAGCGTCCGCGACCTGCGCATCCGCGCCAACGACGGCACCGAAATCCTGCACGGCATCGACTTCGACCTGCACCGCGGCGAGATCGTCGGCCTGGTCGGCGAATCCGGCTCCGGCAAGACCACGGCGGGTCTCGCCGCGCTCGGTCACTGCCGCGAGGGGCTTTCGCTTACCGACGGCACCGTCACCCTCCACACCCGCAACGGCGACACCGTCGACGTCCTCGGCCTCGGCGAGGACGACTTGCGCCAGCTGCGCGGCGCCCGCGTCGCCTACGTGCCCCAGGACCCCGCGCTGAGCCTCAACCCCACCATGCGGATCGGCGAGCAGATCTCCGAGGTGCTGGACCAGCACAACTACGACGGGGACGCCGCCGCGCGCGTCCGCGAAGTCATGCGGGACGTCGACCTGCCCGACGACGACGCGTACCTCGCGCGCTGGCCCCACCAGCTCTCCGGCGGCCAGCAGCAGCGCGTCGGCATCGCGATGGCGTTCGCGATGCACCCCGACGTGCTCGTCCTCGACGAGCCCACCACCGGCCTCGACGTCTCGACCCAGGCGCACGTGTTGGAAACGATCCGCGAGATGACCGTCCGCCACGCCGTCGCCTCTCTCTACATCACGCACGACCTCGCCGTCGTCGCGGAGCTGGTCGACCGCGTCATCGTCATGCTCCGCGGCGACATCGTGGAGGAAGGCCCCGTCCAATCGGTCCTGTACTCCCCGCAGCACCGCTACACCCAGCGGCTGCTCGCCTCCATCCCGGACCTCGCGGGGAAGAAGAACCTCGCCGGGCGCGAGGCGGGCGGCGCGGACAAGGGTGGCGCGGGGGCGTCGATAAGCGAGGGCCCGGCCCCGCTCCTGCAGGTCCGCAACCTGGAGATGTCCTACGGCGACAACAAGGTGCTCCACGGCATCGACCTCGAGCTCAACGAGGGCGACTCGATCCTGCTGCTCGGCGAGTCCGGGTCGGGCAAAACCACCCTCGCGCGCTCCATCGCGGGGCTGAATCCCGGGTACACCGGCACGGTCGCGCTCGGGGGCGAGGAACTCGCGCACGGTAGCCGCAAGCGCACGCTGGACCAGCGCCAGGCGGTGCAGTACATCTTCCAGTCCCCGTTCTCCTCGCTGAACCCGCGGCGCACGATCGGCGAGTCGCTGAGCGTGCCGATGCAGCTGTCGAAGCGCCTGCCCAAGCGCGAGCAGCGCGACGTGGTGTACGAGGTGCTCGAGGCCGTGCAGCTCGACCCCAGCTTCTACGACCGCCGGCCCGGCGACCTCTCCGGCGGCGAGCGCCAGCGCGCGGCGATCGGCCGCGCCCTGGTCAACGCCCCGTCCGTGCTCGTGTGCGACGAGGTGACCTCCGCGCTCGACGTTTCCGTGCAGGCCTCTATCCTGCGCCTGCTGGCCAAGCTGCGCCGCGAGCGGGGCCTGTCCATGCTCTTTGTCACCCACAACATCGCACTCGCCCGCCACGTGGCCACGCGCATCGCGGTGCTGAACAAGGGCGTGATCGTGGATGCCGGCACCGTCGACGAGGTCCTGGAGAACCCGCAGCACGACTACACCAAGCACCTGCTCGCGGACGTCCCCTCGCTGTAGCGGCCCGCTAGGCTGGTGGATGATCTGACCCCAGCCTAGGAAGCGAGCCACCGTGCACTCCTTGCCCGTCCACCCCGCCACCGTCGATCTCAAGCCGCTGCCCCTGCCGCCGCTCGGGCAGACACTCGAGGCATACCGCACCGCACTCTCCGCGGTACTCAGCGAGGAGGATCTCGCCCACGCCACTCGCGTCATCGAGGGTTTCGCGCAGGGCGATGGGCCGCTTCTCGACGCCACCCTGCGCGACCGTGCCGCCGCCCGCGAGAAGGAAGGCACGAACTGGCTGCACGACGAGTGGTACGAGGGGTACCTGGAAAACCGGGAGCCACTGCAGCTGAGCACGAACGTTGGGTTCCAGCTCGCGCCCTTCGGCGACGGCACAGGCACGAGCCGGGTTGCCAGCGCCGTGCAACGCATCGCCACTGTGCACCTGCAGGCCGCGGCGCAACAGGTTCCCGAAGACGTAGACGCGCGCGGCAACCGCATCACCATGAACCAGTGGTTTGTCTACAACGGCGGCGTCCGCCACCCGAACGTCGACGTGGACGACGTCACTGTTTGCGATCGCGACGTCGCGGATCGGGAAATCGGCGTGTTCGTGCGCGGTCGCCTCTTCGCCCTGCAGATCAGCGACGCCGACGGCAACGTCGCGCCGCTTGACCAACTCTCCGCGGCGTTCGACGAGCTGCTGTCCACCGATGAGGCCGCCGACTTCAACGCCGACTTCAACGCTGCGTCGCTGATCGGGTCCGGCCCGCTTGGCGACGCCCTCTCGGGCCTCTTCACGCAGAACCCCGGCACCTACGCGCGCCTCCGCGACCTGTTGTTCACTGTGGACCTCGTGGACGCCGCGGGCCGCAGCGACGCCGCGCTCCTGGCGGACCTGACGTTCCGCCCGCGCGGCGCTTGGACCTACAAGCCGCTGAGCTACCAGTTCGGGGTGGACAGCCCGTGGACCGCAGTCCACGTCGAGCACAGCTGCCAGGACGGGGCGACACTGGTCACGGCGCTTACGCGGATGCACGACGCCGACGTCACCGAGTCCGCGTCGATGACCGCGCGTGCCCCGCAGGAGCTGCGCTGGGAGTTGGACAGCAACATCTCGGACATTGCGCGCGAGGTGCGCTCGTACACCAACATCACCGGCGACTACGCGCAACCGTACACCGCCGAGATCGTCCCCGTAGACATCAACCAACCGGACGACCTACCGTTCAAGTTCAGCCGCGACGCGAGCGCACAGCTCATCCTATCCATCGCGCAGCAGCTCACCTACGGCCGCGTGCGTGCGGTGTACGAGGCCGTTGACATGCGCGAGTTCCGCGCCGGCCGCACCGAGTGCCTGCGCGCGGCGACCTCCGAGGCCGTCGCCTTCGCCCGCCACCTGGTGGACGGCGATGCCACCCAGGAGCAGCTCGTGGCCGCTGTCGACGCCCACCGCGCGTGGGTGAAGCGTTGCAAGTCCGGTAACGGGTTTGACCGCCACATTCAGATGCTCGAGCGCCTCGACGAACGGTTGCCCCCGGCGGAGTTCTTCACCGACGAGACCACCATCGCGGCGCGCCAGGACTTCCTCTCAACCACCTCGATCGGCGGCGCGGACCAGATCGTGCGGTACGCCTTCGCGCCGACGCTGCCCGAGGGCTTCGGCGTGGCCTACACGCCGCTGCCGAAGGCTACCGAGTACTGCGTGTCCTACAACGCGGACACCGCGGAGCGGCCCGAGGAGTTTCTCCGTAACCTCACGCGCGCCGCCGAGCTCCTGTGGGAGTTCTGCGCGAACCTCTAGCGGGGCTACGCGTCGGCGAAACCCGTAAACCCCGTGGCGCGACGGGTCGCCGCCAGCCACTGCTCGAGCTCGCCGGCGTCGAGCCATTGCTCGTACAAGTCGGAGTCGGGCGAGGACATCAGCTCACGGACCTGGTGCTCCAGCCAGCGTCGGTCGCGGAACGAAAATTCAAACGCCAGAGCCTCGTGGAACTCTTCGGAGGGCAGGTTGCCGTTCATCACGGCAACGAGGGCGACGACGACCTCGGCCTGGCCCGAATCAAGGGGCAGCTCGCGGCAGGCGAAGCGGAACTTATCCATGCGGAACGTGCCATTGGCAAGCTGACGCACGGCGTCGCGCGCGTGGTCATTATCAAACGGCCCATAGTTCCACGTTCCCATGGCCAGTGAGCTTAAGACCGGCTGGTTGCAGGTTGCTTTCCGTAAAGCGAACAATACTTAAACGTCAAGCAATATGTTGGTAATCCGGTTTGCCAACGTGTCTACCTGCTGTGCAAGTTTGTCCTCCGTGCCGTTATTATCCAGCACCACGTCTGCCGCTGCGCGGCGCTCGACGTCCGGGATTTGCCGCGCGATGCGGTTGCGCGCGTCGGCCTCGTCCAGCCCGCGGTGCGCCACCAGGCGCCGCACGCGTTCCTCCGGATTCACGTCGACCACGACGGTCATGTCCATGTCCTGGTCCATGCCGAGCTCCACGAGCAGCGGCATGTCGTATACCGCTGCCCGCTCCCCAGCGGCCTCCAGCGCGGCGAACCTGCGGGCGGATTCCGCGCGGATCGCTGGGTGGGTGATGGCGTTGAGTCGTTGTGTCGCCTCCTCCGAGGCGAATGCGCGGCGGGCCAGTTCCGCCCGGTCCAGCGCGCCGTCCGGTCCCAACAGGTCGGCGCCGAACTCCTCCGCCACTGCGGCGAGGACGGGCGAGCCGGGTTCCATGTTGTCGCGGGCCACCTGGTCGGCGTCAACGACGGGAAAGCCACGCTGGCGCATAAGCGCCGCGACCGTGGACTTGCCGCTGCCGATGCCGCCGGTCAATCCGATCATGTACATGGGCACCGATGATAGAGCAAAGCGGCCCGCGCCCCGTCGATAAGCGACTGGGTGCGGGCCGCCGTGCGACCTCACATGGAGGATTTAGTTGCCGGTGAGCTTGTCGCGCAGTGCGGCGAGCTGCTCATCCGAAGCCAGGGAGCCCATGGACGACTCTGCCGGCTCCGCTGCCGGAGCTGCAGCGTTGGAGTCGGAAGAGTAGTTTGCCTGGTCTGCTGCCTGGTCGGCGGCCTCTGCGGCTGCGGCGCGGTGACGCTCCACCTGGCCGGCGTGCGCCTGGTGGCGACGCTCTGCCTCGGCGTAGCGTGCCTCCCACTCCTGGCGAGCCTCGTCGTAGCCTTCCATCCACTCGTTGGTCTCCGGGTCGAAGCCCTCCGGGAAGATGTAGTTGCCCTGCTCGTCGTAGGAGTCGGCCATGCCGTAGCGGGACGGATCGAACTCCTCGGTGAAGTCCTCGTCAGCCTGCTTGAGGGACAGGGAGATGCGGCGACGGTCCAGGTCGATGTCGATGACCTTGACCATGACCTCTTCGCCCACGTTGACAACCTGGTCCGGCACCTCGACGTGGCGCTGCGCCAGCTCGGAGATGTGAACGAGGCCCTCGATGCCCTCGTCGACGCGGACGAACGCACCGAACGGGACGAGCTTGGTGACCTTGCCCGGGACGATCTGGCCCACGGCGTGGGTGCGTGCGAACACGCGCCACGGATCCTCCTGGGTTGCCTTCAGCGACAGGGACACGCGCTCGCGGTCCAGGTCCACGTCGAGCACCTCGACGGTGACCTCGTCGCCCACGGTGACAACCTCGGACGGGTGGTCGATGTGCTTCCAGGACAGCTCGGACACGTGGACCAGGCCGTCGACGCCGCCGAGATCGACGAAGGCGCCGAAGTTGACGATGGAGGACACGACGCCCTTGCGGACCTGGCCCTTCTGCAGCTGGTGCAGGAAGTCGGAGCGGACCGCGGACTGGGTCTCCTCCAGGTAGGCGCGGCGGGACAGCACGACGTTGTTGCGGTGCTTGTCCAGCTCGATGATCTTCGCCTCGAGCTCCTGGCCGATGTACGGCTCCAGGTCGCGGACGCGACGCATCTCAACCAGCGATGCCGGCAGGAAGCCGCGCAGGCCGATGTCCAGGATGAGGCCGCCCTTGACAACCTCGATGACCGTACCGGTAACCGGCTGGTCGTTGTTCTGCAGCTCCTCGATGGTGCCCCAAGCACGCTCGTACTGAGCGCGCTTCTTGGACAGAATCAGGCGACCTTCCTTGTCCTCCTTGGTCAGGACAAGCGCGTCGATCTCGTCGCCGACCTCGACAACCTCGTCCGGGTCGACGTCGTGCTTGATGGACAGCTCGCGCGTCGGGATGACGCCCTCGGTCTTGTAGCCGATGTCAAGGAGGACCTCGTCGTGGTCAACCTTGACAACCTTGCCACTGACGATGTCACCGTCGTTGAAGTACTTGATGGTGGCGTCGACTGCAGCGAGAAATTCCTCAGGGCCACCGATGTCATTGATAGCAACCTGGGGTGCGTTAGTAGTGCGCATAAGTATATGTGCTCCGAAATGAATAGGAGATCGAAATTGGACAGGGGCGCATCTCTCCACCCAGTTCACCTTCCAATGGGGGGGCTTGACGTGGGAAAGATCTCGCGCGAGGATCGACCCAGGCCCTCCTATTACGGCCGGTGTCGCCCCGATACGTCGATGCGCCCCTGCAAGGGTAGTCCGTTTCACCTGCTTAAGCAAATAATATCCGTCATGCACAATTCCGATCATTCGCTTATCGACGCCACCGTCACCCCCTCCGCGGCAAACCGCCAATTCTGGGACGATGACGCGGCACGCTACCACGCCGATCACGCGGCGTACCTGTCAAGTTTCTACTGGTGCCCGGAGATGCTCCACGAGTCGGAGGCACGCCTCCTCGGCGACCTCGCCGGGCGCAGCGTGCTGGAGATCGGGTGCGGCTCCGCCCCGTGCAGCGCGTGGCTCGCACACACTGCGCAGGACGCCGAACTGGTCACGGGATTCGACATTTCCGCGGGCATGTTGCGCCGCGCGCCCACCGGACTCCCCCTCGCACAAGCGGACGTGCTCGCCCTCCCGTACCGCGACGCCGCCTTCGACGTCGCATTCTCCGCCTTCGGCGCGCTGCCGTTCGTCGCCGACCTCGACGTGGCCCTCTCCGAGATCCGCCGCGTCCTGCGCCCCGGCGCACGCTTCGTCTTCAGCGTCACGCACCCCATGCGCTGGGTCTTCCCCGACGACCCCGTCTCCACCACCGCCGAGATCAGCTACTTCGACCGCGCTTACGAGGAGCGCGACGCCGAGGGCCGATTGACCTACGCGGAATACCACCGCACGTTCGGCGACTGGGTCCGCGCCCTCCGTACAGCGGGACTGCCGCTTGTCGACGTCACCGAGCCAACCTGGCCGCCCACCCTCACAGAAACCTGGGGGCAGTGGTCACCGGAGCGCGGCGCGCTCTTCCCGGGCACAGCCATCTTCGCTACCCAGGCGGTCTAAGCTTCACTTCCCACACTCTCAGCTTCTCCCCGAACCCAACACCCCCATATAGGGGCAATTGCACCGCTCCTTGAAGTGAGATGACCATTTACCGCTTTTCCGAGAAAATCGACCTATACACAGCCAACTTGCAGGTCAAGATATTTCCACATCGTGAGACTCGTCATAAAATATAAATGCTTCTTCATACCTGAGTTTCACGTAAGGCGAACCCGGCAATTCGCTCACAACATGTTAAACTCGCTCTTGGTTTTCGAAGCTCGCCCCTCTGGTAAGGGAAGACCACTGAGGCGGGAAAAACATCGAAAACCCTTCCCCGCTCACAGGGGGTTTAAGTGAAAAGGGAAGCACAGCGTGGTGGAGGGGGTTCGCCACGCGATCGGGGGGAAGGGGGATGCAGCATTCCCCGGAATGCTGCGCGAGAGGCGGGCACGAGATTAACGGCCCTGGTGCCCGCCTCCTCGTCCCTCAGCGGCGGCTCTGCCCGCAGCTGAGTGTGAAAGGCGCGGGGTGAACTGCACGGAGACGGCACACCCCGCGCTTTTCCGTGTGTTTCCGCGATTTTCCGTGCGTTTAGTGCGCCGCCTCGTTCCAGTTCGTGCCCGTGCCGGCGGAAACCTCGAGCGGCACCAGCAGCGAGATCGCCCCATCCATTTCTCGCTCGACGATCCCGCGCACCTCGTCGAGCTCACCCGCGGCAACCTCGACGACAAGTTCGTCGTGCACCTGGAGCAGCACTCGCGACTGGTAGCCCGCGAGCGCCTTGTCGACGCGGACCATCGCAACCTTAATGATGTCCGCAGCCGTCCCTTGGATCGGCGCGTTGAGCGCCGCGCGCTCCGCGTTCTCGCGCGCGACCCGGTTTTCACTGTTCAGCTCAGGCAGGTAGCGGCGGCGGCCGAACAGGGTTGAGGTGTAGCCGTCGCGCCGCGCCTGCTCGACCACCTCATCCAGGTAGCGCTTCACACCGCCGAAGCGCTCGAAGTAGCTCTCCATGATCTGCTTCGCTTCGCCCGCCGAGATGCCCAGCTGGTTCGACAGCCCGTAGGCCGACAGCCCGTACACCAGGCCGTAGCTCATCGCCTTCACGCGACGGCGCAACTCGGGCGTGACCTGGCCGATCGGCACGTCGAAGACGCGCGAGCCCACGAAGTTGTGGAGGTCCTCCCCCGCCTTGTACGCCTCGATGAGGCCCTCGTCGCGCGACAGGTGCGCCATCACGCGCATCTCAATCTGCGAGTAGTCGGCCGTCAGCAGGCATTCGTAGCCCTCGCCGACCCTGAAGGCGGAGCGGATTTCGCGGCCCGCGTCTGTCCGCACCGGGATGTTTTGCAGGTTCGGGTCCGCGGAGCTGAGCCTGCCTGTCGACGCCACCGTCTGCTTGAACGTCGTGTGAATCCGGCCATCGTCGCCGACCGCCTTGATGAGGCCCTCGATGGTGGACTTCATCTTTTGGTACTCGCGGTGCAGCAGCAGGTAGTCAAGGAACTCGTGCGGGTGCTTCTCCGCCAGCGCCTCGATTTCCGACGCCGCCGTCGAGTACCCCGTCTTCGTCTTCTTCGTCTTCGGCAGCTCGAGCTTGTCAAAGAGCACCACGGAGAGCTGCTTCGGGCTGGACAGGTTGAGCTCGGGCTCGTCGACAAGCTCGCGCGCCTTCTCCTCCACCTGGGTGACCTTGTCGGCGAAGTCCTTGCGCTGCACCTCGAGCACGTCGCGGTCCACGGCGATGCCGGTGTGCTCCATCTCGGCGAGGATTGGCACCAGCGGGAGTTCCAGGTCCGCGTAGAGTTCGTATTCGTCGATGTCGCGCAGCTGCGCGGTGAGTTCCTCGGCGAGTTCGAGGACGGCCGCGGCGGCGTCGATAAGCGAGGTGTCCTCGAGCAGACTCAACTGGTCCCCACCCACGGTGAGCTGGCGCTGCAGGTGACGCTGGTAGACGTCCTCGAGGCCGTACGTGCGCTGGCCGGGCCGCAGCAGGTAGGCCGCGATCGCCGTGTCGTGCGCGATCCCGCGCAGCTCGATCTCGCGCCCGCGCAGCATGTGGTACGCGCCCTTCGCGTCGTGGAGGTACTTCGGGTCCTCCGACTCCAGCCAGGCTTTGAGCGCCGCGTCCTCGGCCGGGGAAAGCTCGGCAGTGTCTCGCTGGATGCCGTGCCTTTGCTTATCGACGATCCCCAGCCCCGTCACATCACCACCCGCCGGCACCGCGGAACCAGCCAGGTACACGGCGAGCCCCTCCCCGCGGCGGGCCTCGAGCCAGGAGTCCAGCGGCTCGTCCGCAATCTCGACGTCCGCGAGCTCCACCGGCGCCTGTTGCTCGGCCGCATCACCCTCGGTCGGCACGGCCTTGAGCACACGCTCGCGCAGGTTGGCGCCGAACTCCAGGTCATCGAACGCCGTGGAGACCTCCCCCACGTCCGCGGTTGTCAGCGCCAGCTCGTCCGGGCCGACCGGCAGCTCGACGTCCGTGACCATCTGGGTGAGCTCGCGGTTGAGCTGCACCTGCTCGATGCGTTCGCGGAAGTTGTTCCCCGCCACGCCCTTGATCTCGTCGGCGTGGGCGATGAGCTCCGCGAGCGAGCCGTACTTCACGATCCACTTCGTCGCCGTCTTCTCGCCCACCTTCGGCACGCTCGGCAGGTTGTCCGACGGGTCGCCACGCAGCGCCGCGTAGTCCGGGTACTGCTCAGGCGTGAGGCCGTACTTCTTCTCCACCTCTTCCGGGGTGAACCGGGTGAGCGTGGAGACGCCGCGGGTTGGGTAGAGCACGGTCGTGTGGGCGTCGACAAGCTGCAAATAGTCGCGGTCACCGGTGACGATGACGATTTCGTAGTCGCCGCGCGCCTGGGTGACCAGCGTGGCGACGATGTCGTCGGCCTCGAAGTTCTCCTTCGACAGCGTGACGATGCCGAGCGTGTGCAGCACGTCCTCGATGATCGGGACTTGGCCCTTGAACTCCGGCGGCGCCGACTCGCGCTGCGCCTTGTACTCCGGGAAGCGCTCCGTGCGGAACGTCTTGCGGCCGACGTCAAAGGCGACCGCGACGTGCGTCGGGGCCTCGTCGGCGAGGATGTTGGCAAACATGGAGAGGAAGCCGTACACCGCGTTCGTGTGCTGCCCGCCCGTGGTGGAGAAGTTCTCCGCCGGCAGGGCGTAGAAGGCGCGGAAGGCCATGGAGTGGCCGTCGATGAGCAGGAGGCGTTTTTGATCAGTCACGGTGCACCAGTCTAGCGACCGCCCACGCCACGCAATTTCCAGATCCTCACGCGCATCCGCTACACTTTTCCGCGAGCCCCAGTAGCCCAATTGGCAGAGGCAACGGATTCAAAACCCGTCCAGTGTGAGTTCGAGTCTCACCTGGGGCACGCTGTGAAGTCTCGAGACATCGTTCCGGTTATGTCTCGGGGCTTCTTTAATTTTTGTTGCCCGGGTTGGGGTTGAGTTCGTTGTCTTTTTGGTTGTAGTAGATCTTGTCCGGTGTCAATGTGTAGTGGGCTATGTGTTGCCCCGTGGCCGTGATTTTGATGTCTGCGGTGTTGTCTACGCACATGATGGTGATGGGTTCTCCGGCCCATCGGCGTCCGATGTAGAGGCGTCTGAGTTGGCCGCCCCATCGCAGTGTTGTTTTGCCGTTTTTGGCGACTTTGTCGGTTCGCAGGCGGTAGTCATGAGCCTTGATGTCTGGTCGGGGGTGCGCTTTGGGTAAAGCGTTGTAGGCCTCCGCAGGGGTAGATCACCCTGGCGTGGGCCCGGATTGCAACTTACATAGGCATAGTATATATTTACGCTATGCAGATTGACGAACAAGCACAGCTCGCCAACAGCCTCGTGTGGGCCAGCAGCCGCTTCGCACGGACCGCATATCAAGCAACGCCGGTACAACTCTCGTACGTCTCGCTGCGCGCGATGTCCGCACTCAATCGCGAGCCCGGACTTCGCGTCGGAGAACTCGCACGTCGTGAGGGTATCACACAGCCGTCCATGAGTCAGGCAATCAAGAAGCTTGTCGACGGCGGCTTCATCACCCGCCACCCCTCGCCCGAAGACGCGCGCGCCGCGGACCTCATGATCACCGACAAGGGCCGCGACATTCTCCTGAAGTACCGCAACGACTCCGCCGCCCAGATTCTGCCTGTGCTGGACACGCTGAGCGACGACGACATCGCCGTGCTTCACCGCGCCTCCGAACTGCTCCAGCAGATCACCGAGGAACTCTCCGAGAAGCGCTAGCGCATCTGCATTCCTACTTACCGAGGTCGGCAATCCAGTCGACCCCACCACATTTGCCATGCCCAAAAACAAGGAGGTTTTCATGTCCAACGCTGGTTTGGAAGACGCCGAACCGCATTCAATACTGAAGCAACCAATCGCTGTGTGGGCCCTCGCGTTCGCCTGCACGGTCTCGTTTATGGGCATCGGCTTGGTCGATCCGATTCTGCCTGCAATCAGCCGCGAACTCGACGCGTCCCCCACGCAGACGATGCTGCTGTTCACCAGCTACCTGCTCATCACGGCGCTCGCAATGTTTTTCAGCGCCTTCATCTCCTCGCGAATCGGAGTCAAGGTCACACTCTTGATTGGCCTCGCACTCATCGTCGTCTTCGCGTTTTTGTCCGGCGCCGCCGGCTCCGTCGACGCCATCATCGGGTTCCGCGCCGGCTGGGGCTTGGGCAACGCCCTGTTCATCTCCACCGCGCTCGCGGCGATCGTGGGCGCCGCCGCAGGCAGCGCCGGTCAAGCCATCATCCTCTACGAAGCGGCGATGGGCATCGGCCTCGCCGTCGGCCCGCTGGCCGGTGGTCTCCTCGGCGAGATCTCTTGGCGAGCCCCCTTCTACGGCACCGCCGTCCTCATGGCCATCGGCTTTCTCGCAATCGCGACGCTCCTCAAGCGCAAGTCCAACAATCCCGCCCCCGTCGAATTCAGCGCAGGCTTCGTCGCGTTGAAGGAACCGGCACTGCTCACGCTCGGACTGGTCGCGTTCTTCTACAATTTCGGCTTCTTCACGCTTCTGGCATACTCCCCGTACCCAATCGAGGAGGCCGCCTCGCTCGCAGGCAAGGACTTCGGCGCCATCGAGCTGGGATTCGTCTTCTTCGGCTGGGGCCTCACACTCGCCATCTCCTCGGTGTTCCTCGCACCCCGCCTCGTGCAATGGCTCGGCCTCTTCCCCGTGCTGAACCTGATCCTCGGCGGCTTCGGCGTCCTACTCGCCTGCCTCGGTTTCGCCGCGCTGCACCTCACGGCGGTCGTCACCCTGGTCATCATCGCTGGCATCTTCATCGGCGTCTTCAACACCGTGCTCACCGAGGCCGTCATGGAAGCCACCCACCTCCCCCGCAACGTCGCCTCCTCCACGTATTCCGGACTGCGCTTCCTCGGCGGCGCCATCGCCCCCGCGGTCTCCGGCCCGCTTGCCGCCGCGCTCGGCGCGGGCGTCCCGTACTGGTTCGGCGCGGCGTCGCTTGTCCTCTCCCTCGCAATCTTGCTCGTGGGCAAGCGCAACCTGGGCCGCCTCGCTTAACGACGCCGCCGCCCCAGCGCATGCCTCTGAGCGCCAGGGGCACTGGCGCTAACTCGAAAGCGACGGCAGGCTACCCATCATCCGGCGGGTCCGGGCTACGAAACGGCGCCCGCGCCGCATGATCCACCCCAGTCGGTGTGACCCGACCCGACGGCGAGACCCACACAATCCGCCCATCCCGACGCTGCGTCCGCCCACGCGACGGCCGACCCGCCTGATAATTGTGATACCGACACAACCACCCCAAATTCCCCACCTTAGTCTCACCCCCATGCTGATGCTCCACCATATGATGCGCATCGCACTGTGACGCCGGCACATCACAATCCTTCCACGTACACGTAAGCGAATCCGCCAACATCATCTCCCGATGCTTCCGATGCGCA
>NZ_NSGK01000015.1:0-36574 GCF_002285085.1 Corynebacterium sp. NML 150383
CCGCTCCAGCACCGGCGCCTGCCGGGCCTGGCATCGCGGCGCCGCCGAGGGGCGCGCCGCCGGCCGGGACTGCCCCGCCACCGAATGCGCCGCCGGGCTGCGGGGCAATCTGCCCGAGCCCCGCGGAGGCGGCCTGCGTTGCGGCGGATCCGCCCGGTGCCTTCGCGGCCACCTGCTCAAGGACCTCCGGGTTTGGCATCCCGTACTCGGCCACGACGTGTGCTGGCGTTGCTGCGTTCCCGAGCGCGGAGAGGCCGGCGGCGGAGAAGGCGTCGCGAAGCGTGCGCGGCAACGGCGAATCCTCGAATGCGGCAGCCGCCGCCTCCGGCATGTCCGGCACCGCAAACCCGTTGCCCGGGATAGATCCGAGGTCAGGCAGCAGACGGTCAAAGACCGGGACCACCGGCTGCAGCGACGCAGTCAGCCGCGGCGGGAATACGCCCAGGTAGGAGCGCTCAAACGCGAGCCGCGACGGGCCCGGCAACCCCGCGTACACGGACATCGCGCCGTGTGCCATGAGCTGCTCCGCGCCCGCGACCTGCGCGAGCCCTGCCGCGTGTCCCTGCATCGCGACGGACCTGGCGACGTATTCTTGGCCGACGCGAGCGACGTCGCCAAGCTTATCGACGGCACGCGCCACAAACTCAGTATCCGCCGAATCAGCGAGCATCGCGGCGACCCCAGGCAGCTGCGCGATCACCGACTGGATCAGCGCCGCGTTCTGGCCCCAAAACGCGGCCGCCGCGGTGGCCTGCGCAACCTGCGTGGTCATCAGCTGCCCATGGAGCACGGGTAACGACGCCTGCGCCCCAGCCGTCGGCCGTGGATTAGAAAAGTTCTTGGCGTTGTCATAGTGCGACATCGCCTGCGTCATCAGCCCAGACACGGCTCCCGCGCCGCCGGAGCGCTCCACCACGCCGATCGAGCCGAGAATCCCCGCGACGGAGTTGTCCGCCCGCGACGTGTTCTCGGTGCTCACGCGGAGCACGTCTGCAATCGTCTGCAGCCACTCCCCCAGCACGCGGTTCGCCTCGGGCGCCGATGTCGACGACACCCGCGAGTGCGTCCGCCCCGCGCCGTCCAAGCCGGAGACCGGCGAGAAGGCGGCCATTAGACTTGATCCGGTTAGAAGCCTCGACTCAGCGAGTCGATCTGCCAAATTGTTTAGCGTCCCCACCGCAGAGTTAACAGATTCCACATCAAGATTAATCAAATTCCCCACAATTTCCCCCTATTTATTTCCAGCTGGATCCCCACCAGCTGCCTCTAAAATACGGAACCAACGCCGGTTTCGCCACCTCTTCTAAGGACTGAGCGACAAATATAGTTTCTCGAGCGACTCCAGCGCTTTGCTACACGGGTCCAATTGCTTGTGGGCCGAACCTCTAATCGAGTACGCAACGGTCAATCCACCACGAACAGTATCTACCTGAGCGTAACAATCCCTTCCACCACTGATTTCCGAGAAATGCACAAAAGCACCAGGTATCTCAGAGTTCTCAATTTCCTGAATCGACCTGGCCCCCTCACGTTCAAGCCAACTACGGCTTGAAGCATTGGCAAGAATCACTTTGGACGTACCAGGCAATTCAGATTCAACGCTGCATCCCGTTGAGCCATTCTCTGCTTTTGTGCCACGCGCTGGGCCGATATTCCTCGTAATCCCCGCCGCAGCAAATTCCTCTTCGGAGATCTCGGTGCAAGGATCGAAGAGGTCGTCGCCAAGCGTTTGCGGATCAAAGTCCCCGAGTTCGAGAGTCCCACTTTCGAAATGGAATGCCGGAACCTCGGTAGTCTCCGGACTTGACGCTACTTCAGCCTCGGCGTGCTGCTCGAGCGCCGCGTTCTGGTCGCCACACCCCGCGAGAAGCGTCGCCACCAGTACCGCGCCAAGCACGATCTTCTTATTCTTCCCCATCAATCCCCCATCTTGATCTGCTTTCAGGCGTCTCCATTATGGCCGACTTCTGTGACGTACGCTACGCAAAACGGTTGCGATCGGCGTTGCGCTCTGCGGCCGCAGAGTGACATGTTCCATAAAACGGACCTACGCAAGGCCCAACTGGCAACAACCACCGCACCAGTTACAAAGACGGTCAAGTCCCGTGGAGTGGTGTAGCCGTCTAACTTTCGGCTCGGTTTGAAGTTCAGGGTTGGGTTAGGCGGCTAGCTGGTGTTCGTCACCATGGTTGTCTCCTGTGCGGTGCATGCGGTGTTTGGTGTGTTCGAGTGCGGATAGGGACATGGAGCGTTTTTGCTGGGTCGTCCGTACAAGCGCACAAAAGCGAGCAACAACAGCAGAATCAAGATCACACTTCGACCGCGCACAATCACCTAACCGTTAGTGCTTCCGTTCTTCACCGGCGAGCGTTCCACGGGCTGGGCCGCCACCGCGCAGGCGCAGCTCTTGGGCGTCACTGCGGCAACCACACCAGCCGACCTGTGGCGGGGTGTGTTTGAAGGCATCGCAATGTCGTATCTGCGCGTCTACGAGCAGCTCAAGGAGGCAGGCGCGCTCCCCGAGCGCGTCGTGGCCTCCGGTCGTGTCACGGCCGACCACCCGACATGGCTGTCGGTGCTCGCAGATGCGCTCGGCTGCGAGGTCGTTCCCCTGGAGATGAAGCGCGCCACTCTACGTGGCACCGTGCTCATCGCGCTGGACGTCGTCGCCCCCGAGGTGCGGCGGGCAACCCCGCCGTTCGGGCAAGGCCACCGCAGCGTCAATGCACACCGCGAGTACTTCAGGGAGCTCCGCGACCGCTTCGAAGCGGCGCATCGCGCGCTTGTCGTGAAGTAGCTTTAAAATCAGTCTGATTGTCCCAGTACTGATCTCACAAGGGAGCTCCGTTGGCACGCCACGCAACCCAGTCCTCACCGTCTCCGCTGCGCACGGCGCGCGGCGTGCTCGCAGCGTTCCTCGCGATTGCGGGCGTCGTCACCGTAGCCGGGCTCGCACTACTGTGGCCGGGCGGCAAGCACCCGGAGGTCCTGCCCGGGTTTGAGCAGACACAGACGTCGACGGCTGAAACTGTGAAGGCCACCGTCATTGAACATTCGGTGGCTCCCTGTGGTGGCGTCGCAACGCCAAACCACCCTGAGTGCGACTTCCTACGCGTCGAGCTCGAATCCGGGGGAACCACAACCATCGAGGCTGCCCAGCAGCCGGGCACCCCAGAGCTTTCGGTCGGCGACCGCGTAGTGCTCTCAGTGCACCACAACCCTAAGACTTCGTATTCTTTCCTCGACATGGACCGCTCGGTGCCGCTCGGCCTGTGGCTCGCGCTCACGCTGCTGGTGGTGGTTGCCGTTGGGGCGTGGCGCGGCTTGCGCGCAATCTTCGGTCTGCTGTGCACCTTACTTGTCATCTTCGGCTTCCTAGTCCCCGGGCTTCTGCTCGGCTACAGCCCCGTGGGGCTTTCCCTGGTGACGGGTGCCGCGGTGCTGTTCCCTGTCTTTTTTGTTGTGCACGGCAGGAATTGGAAGTCCGCGTCGGCCCTGGCCGGCACCCTGACGGCGCTGGGGCTTGCGGCGCTCGCGGCACACCTCGCCATCGACACGACGCAGCTTCGCGGGCTTGCCGACGAAAACAACCTCCTCATTCACATGTACCTCCCCCAGGTGCAAGTGCCAGGGATCATGCTCGCCGGATTCATCATCGGCGCGCTCGGCGTGCTCAACGACGTCACCATTGCACAGGCCTCGACGGTGCAGGAGCTGTACGAAACTTCGCCCGATGCGCGGCCCCGCGCCGTGTTCGCCTCCGCAATGAAGGTCGGCCACGATCACATCGCCTCGATGGTCTATACCCTGGTGCTGGCATACATGGGCGCTGCCCTCCCGCTGTCGATGCTGCTCCAGGTCGCCGATCGTCCCCTCACGCAGGTGCTCACCTCCGACGTGGTGGCCACCGAGATCATGCGCTCGAGTATCGGCGCGATCGCATCAGTCCTGGCGGTGCCGATCACCACGGCGATTGCGGCATGGACGATCCGCGCTCCCCAACCCACACCGTAATGTTGCTAGAGTCACGGTTGTGACTACTTTCAATCGACGCCGCCTCCTTCAAACCACCGCACTCGCAGTCGCGGGCGCAACCCTTGGCTCCACCGTGCAAGCCCACGCACAATCCCGCATCCTCGGCACCGTGATCGACTACTCAGCGGGCGTCCCGTCCGGCGCAGCCGTCAAGGCCGCCGGGCACATGGGCGCGGTCCGGTACGTCTCCCAACCCCGCCCCGGCGCGGAATGGATGAAAGGCAAGCCGGTCACCATCGGCGAGACCCAGGACTTCGCCGCCAACGGTCTGGCTACCGCGTCGGTCTACCAGTTCGGGCGGGCGGAGACTGCGGATTGGAAGGAGGGGGCGGCTGGCGTCGCTAAGCATGCCCCGCAGGCGATCCGCCTCCACCAGGCTGCGGGCGGACCGAACGGCCGGCCGGTCTACATCGCGATTGATGACAACCCCACTCGCGACCAGTACGTCAACCAGATCCGCCCCTACCTGCAGGCATTCCAGCTCGCACTGAAGGCGGCCGGGCTGCTCACCGGCGTGTACGGCAACTACAACGTGATCCAGTGGTGCGTCGAGGACCGCATCGGCTCGTTCTTCTGGCAGCACGACTGGGGCTCCAACGGTCGACTGCACCCCAGCGCCAGCATCCACCAGAAGGCTGGGTTCGTCGGCACGGTGGGCGGCGTGCAGGTGGACATCAACAACGTGTACGCCTCCGACTGGGGCCAGTGGACCCCGGGGCGCGCAAACCCGCTGCCGGTCCCGGACATCAACGCGCTGGTCCAGGGGTCGAGCCAGCTCTCGTCGCAGGTGGATTGGCGGCGTTTCCTGCCGTAGGCGGGGGCGTCGATAGGCGAAACCGCGCTAGGGTGAGTCCCAGGTACACCGAGACTCGGGAGAATCATGACAGCGTTGCGCGAAGGACAGATCCAGCGTTCCTACATCGTGGCTGACCGCGGGGAGCGGCCCATCATCCGCGGGTGGTTCCACCTCGTTGCGGCGGCGCTGTCCGCGCTGTCGTCGGCGGTGCTCATCACGTTTGCGTGGATGACGCTGCACTGGCATGAAGCGCTCGGCGTCACCCTCTACTGCGCGGGCGTCGTGCTCCTCTTCGGCGTCTCCTCCGCGTACCACCTGGTGCCCTGGCGGACCTCGGAGGCCGTGCAGTGGTGGCGGCGGGCGGATCACGCGACGATCTCCATCTTCATCGCCGCGACGTACACACCACTGTGCCTCATCGTCTTCGCGCCGAAGACCGCAGCAATCATGCTCACCGTGGCGTGGCTTGGCGGCGTGGGTGGGGCAATCCTCAACCTGGTCTGGATCAACCACCCGCGTTGGCTGGACGTGGTGGTCTACGTTGGGCTCGGCTGGATCATCGTCCCGCTGATCCCCACGCTGTGGCACTCCGCGGGCCCGGCCGTCGTGTGGCTACTGTTCGCCGGCGGGATCGTCTACACCCTCGGCGCGCTCATCTACGGCTTCAAATGGCCCGGCCGCACCGCCCGCTACTACGGCTACCACGAGCACTTCCACACGGCGACGATCGCCGCTGCCGTCTGCCACCTGGTAGCGATCTGGATGGTCGTGGTGCAAGCCGGCTGAGCGCATTTGCAGGCCAAGGGTTGGTAGCCTCTCCCCCATGACCCCAATCGTTCTCGTGAGCCTGCAGCTCATCGGCATCGTCGTCATCGTCCTGGCCGCGTGGTTCCTCGGCAAGAAGCTCCTCGGCTACCCGTGGTCCGCGCTCGGATGGGGCGTCCTCGCGTTCCCCCTTTCGCAGGTATTCCGCTTCCTGCTCATCTACCCGGTCAACTTGCTGTGGGGAGCTATTTTCGACGCCCACACAGCCCTCATCGCCACAACGCTGACCCTCATCGCCACCTCCGGCCTGTTCGAGGAGACCACCCGCTGGGTGGTCATGCGCTTCTGGGCCAAGCGCACCCGCGCCTGGCGCGACGGCGTCGGCTTCGGCCTCGGCCACGGCGGGATCGAGGCACTCCTCACCATCGGGTCTGCGAGCATCAACAATATTGTCCTGCTCCTCGCCGCGGACCAAATCCTGAAGGCCGTCGAATCGCAGCAGAACCCTGAGGCCACCGAAGCAGTCAACCAACAGATCGACGCGGTTCACAGCATCACCGCCGCGCTGGCAGGCATGAGTCTCTACGAACGCATCCTGGCCATCACCCTCCACGTCGCCATGTCGGTCCTCGTGCTGCGTGCGGTTCGCGAGCACCGCTGGGTCCTGTGGCTCGCCGCCGTAGCCATCCACATCGCGTTCAACTCGATCGCGGTCGGCATGATGCAACTCGGACCGGCGGCGATGTACTCCGCTATGACCGTCAGTACGCTCGCCCTCCTGTGGGCACTGCTCAAGGGGCCGCTGTCGCGCAAGGCCGTCGAGACGAAGCCAGCGGAACCCCCGCTGACCGCTTAAGCTCTCTCGTGTGAATCGACGTACCGCGCTGCTGACTATCGCCTCCGGCCTGGCGCTCGCCGCCTGCGAGGCGGAGCGAAGCACGCGCCCCGTCCAGCGGACCTCGCGCTCTTCACAGCCGAGCCAGACGCAGACGAGTCAGCCACGGCCGAGCACGCCCGCCGCGCTGCGCTTCCCCTCCCCCGCCGCCTACGCGGACGCGCAACCGACGCAGTTTGGCATGCACTTGCCGGGGATCACGGATTTTCTCCCCACCCAGCCCCCGCTGCGCACCCTCGCGCTCACCTTCGACGCGTGCGGTGGCGAGGTGGACCACGCGCTCGTGGATACCCTGCGCGAGCTCCGCGTCCCCGCCACCCTGTTCCTCGCCGGCCCGTGGATCAAGGCGCACCCGGACTTCACCCGCGAGTTGGCCAACGACCCCCTCTTCCAGCTGGAAAACCACGGGGCCCGCCACCTCCCGCTGAGCGTGAACGGCCAGCAAGTCTACGGCATCCCGGGCACCGCGAGCCCCGCCGAGGCGATTCAGGAGGTCGCCGAGAACGCGGAGACGCTGCGCGCCTTCGGGGTCAACTCCACCTGGTTCCGGGCCGCCACCGCTCACTACGACGACATCGCGGTGCGCATCCTCGCCGACAGTGGCGCGCGTATCGCCGGGTTTGCCACCAACGGTGATTTCGGCGCCACCGCCTCCCCCGCCCAGGTCACGCAGCAGATCCGCCACGCTCCCGACGGCGCGATCGTCCTCATGCACATGAACCACCCGCAGTCGGGCACCGCCGCCGGCGTGCGCCAGGCCATCGAGGAGCTCCACGGCCAGGTCCGCTTCGTCCAGCCCGGCGAGGGCACCCCCGCTTAACGACGCCAACGCCGACCCAACTTCAACGTCAGGCCGGCGTCGCACGCGGTGAGTGTGGCTAGTGGTCGACCGGAGCCTCCACGCCCACACCGGTCAGGGAGCGGACTTCCATCTCGGCCTGCTTCTCCTCAAAGTTGTCCGGCTTGCCCATGAAGGTGCCAACGATGCCGGCGAGGAATCCGAGCGGGATGGACACGATGCCCGGGCTGGACAGCGGGAAGATGGCCCAGTCGGCGTTGGGGAACATCGCGGTCTCCGCGCCGGAGACTGCCGGGGACAGGAAGATCAGCACCAGGGCGGAGATGAGGCCGGTGTAGATGGACACGACCGCGCCGGTGGTGTTGAACCGCTTCCAGTACAGGGAGAACAGGATGGTCGGCAGGTTTGCGGACGCCGCGATGGCGAACGCCAGGGAAACCAGGAACGCCACGTTCTGGGACATCGCCAGGATGCCCAGGACGATCGAAACGATGCCCAGGATCACCACGGTGATGCGGGAGACGCGGACCTGCTCGTCCTCGGTGGCCTCGCCGTCACGGATCACCGAGGCGTACACATCGTGCGCGATGGACGCGGAGGCGGTGATGGCCAGGCCGGAGACCACGGCAAGCACCGTTGCGAAGGCGACCGCGGAGATCAGCGCCATGAAGAAGGAGCCACCCAGCTCGAACGCCAGCAGCGGGGCCGCGGAGTTCGCGCCGCCGGGAGCGGCGAGGATGCGGTCCGGGCCGACCAGGGCTGCGGCTGCGTAGCCCAGCACCAGGGTGAACAGGTAGAACACGCCGATGAGCACGATGGCCCAGGTCACGGACTTGCGCGCTTCCTTCGCGGTGGGCACGGTGTAGAAGCGCATCAGCACGTGCGGTAGGCCCGCGGTGCCGAGCACCAGGGTGAGGCCGAGCGAGATGAAGTCAATCTGCTTGGTCAGGGTCGCGCCGTACTTCAGGCCCGGCTTCATAATCTCTTCGGCTTCGTAGCCCTTCGACGCCAGGTAGTCGGAGGCGGCGTGGGCGCTGATCGCATCGTCGAAGAGCGTGTTCATGCCGCCGCGGATCTTGACAAACACCAGCACCGTCATCACGGCAACACCGGCGACGAGCAGCACGGCCTTAATCATCTGCACGTAGGTGGTGCCCTTCATACCGCCGACGAGGACGTAGACGATCATGATCACGCCGACGATGCCCACGCAAATCGCCTGGGCGGAGTAGCTGTGCAGGTTCAGGAGGACCGAAACCAGCGAGCCCGCGCCCGCCATCTGGGCGATGAGGTAGAACAGCGACACGAACAGGGTGCCAAACGCCGCGGCGACGCGCACCGGCTTCTGACGCAGGCGGAAGGACAGGACGTCCGCCATGGTGAAGCGGCCGACGTTGCGCAGCGGCTCTGCCACCAGCAGCAGGGCGACGAGCCACGCGACGAAGAAGCCGATGGAGTACAGGAAGCCGTCGTAGCCGCTCAGCGCGATGGAGCCCACAATCCCCAGGAAGGATGCGGCGGACAGATAGTCGCCCGCAATGGCCAGGCCGTTCTGGGTACCGCTGAAGGAGGAACCGCCGGTGTAGAAGTCGGCGGACTCGCTGGTCGTCTTACCAGCGCGGGTCACCACGAAGAGGGTGACCATGATGAAGATGGCAAAGACCGCAATGTTCAGCAGCGGGTTGCCGGCGCCGTCCGCCTCTGGCGCCGCGAGGATGTATTCCTGCATGTGTTAGCCCTCCATGACTTCTCGGATGTGAGCCGCGCGCGGCTCCAGGTTTTTGTTCGCCCACTTCACGTACACCCAGGTGATGAGGAACGTGGTGAAGAACTGCGCCAGGCCGAGCCACAGCCCGACGTTGAGCCCGAGGAAGGGCGTGGCCATTGCCTCCGGCATCAGCGTCGCCACGACCACGAAGACGAGGAACCAGAGGAAGAACGCCACCGATACGGGGAACGTAAATCCGCGGAACGTCTTGCGGAGGTCTTGGAATTCGGGACTGCGCTGCATAGCCACAAATTCGTCGGGGGTGGGTTCCCGACGTTGTGGGATGGAAGTCGATCCAGTCACGGCTTCTATCTTTTCTTGTCTTGTGCAAGTTCACGAGTGCTCTGTTTGCAATGTCTGCAGAGGCGGACCAGCACGGCTTGCAGCATCATGATGTGCCACCTTCAACTCGACACCTTGGATGTTACCTACCCCACATGCGGGCCATGTGTGATTACCAGATAACGTTTTCACACAAACGTGATCCCAATATCCAAAACATGCTTTTAGCAGGAAAAACCAATGATCATACGACTACCCCCGTACAGCGCCCCTCCCCCGCCAAAACGCGCAGCAAAAAGGGCCTACCCGCCATCGGGTAGGCCCTGCGTGTGCGCTGAGTGGACTACTACTCCACGTCTCCGGGGAACGTCAGCGGATCGCCGGACATGCGCTCACCCTGCACGCCGTCGAGGGCGGCCACGTCGGCGTCGTCAAGCTTGACGCTCAGCGCACCGAGGTTTTCCTCCAAGCGTGCGGGGTTCGCCGTCTTCGGCACGACGGACACGCCCATCTGCAGCAGGTACGCCAGCACGACCTGGGCGGGCGTCACGCCATGCTTGTCCGCAACACCGGCGATGGCGGGATCGTCGAAGTTCTTCCCGCGCGCCAGCGGAGCCCACGCCTCGGTGACGATGCCGTGCTTGGCGTGGTACTCGCGCAGCTCCGGCTGGGTGAACCCGGCGTGCAGCTCGACCTGGTTGAGCACCGGCGTAACACCGGTGGCCTTTGTGATCTCGTCCAGGACCTCCGGGTAGAAGTTGGCCACGCCGACGGACTGTAGCTGGCCCATCCCCTGGAGGTGCACCAGCTCCTCAAAGGCCGACACGTAGAGCCCCTTCTGCGGCCACGGCCAGTGGACCAGGTAGAGGTCGATGAACTCGAGGTCCAGACGCTTGAGCGACTCCTGGTATGCGGCCGCGACGCGGTCCTGGTCGTCGTTCCACAGCTTGGTGGTCACGAACAGGTCCTCGCGGGTGACATCACCGGCCGAGATGGCGTCGTTGAGCGCCTTGCCCACGGCCTCCTCGTTGCCGTAGAAGGAGGCGGTGTCGATGTGACGGTAGCCGAGCTCGATGGCGCGGCGGATGACCTTGTTCACGTCCTCGTCGGAAAGCTTGTAGGTGCCCAGGCCGAGGAGCGGGAAATCGTAGCCGTCGTTGAGCGTGGTGACTGGGATGCGCATGCGTGGTCCTCTCTTAGCGGACGTCGATCAAGTCGATGACAAAGACGAGGGTACGCCCAGCGAGCGGGCTGGGGGCACCCGCAGGACCGTAGCCCTTCTCCGGCGGGACGATCAGCTCGCGGCGGCCGCCGACCTTCATGCCGGGGATGCCCTCCTGCCAGCCTTCAATCAGGCCGCTGAGCCAGAACTCTGCCACGCTACCGCGGTCCCACGAGGAGTCGAACTCCTCGCCAGACTCGTAGAACACGCCGAGGTAGTGCACCTTGACGTAGCCGCCTGGCACCGCTTCAGCGCCGTCACCGACAACGAGGTCATTGATGACCAGGTCTTTCGGCGCCGGCTCGTTCGGAACAGTGATGGTCGGCTTTTCCATGTATGTGAATTCTCCTTGAAGAAACAATCGTGAAAATGCGAAACCGCCGAGAACGGTTTTCCCCGAAGTATAAGGGAAATCTCATTCTCGACGGTTATCCGCGCCTGCTACCTGCGGTTTTCCTATCGCTGGTCGCGCGGGATGAAGTCGCGCTGCTGGTAGCCGGTGTAGATCTGGCGCGGGCGGTTGATCTTGGTGTTCATCTCCAGCTGCTCGCGGTACTGCGCGATCCAGCCCGGGAGGCGGCCGATGGCGAAGAGGACCGTAAAGAAGTCGGTGGGGAAGCCCATCGCACGGTAGATCAGGCCGGTGTAGAAGTCCACGTTCGGGTAGAGCTTGCGGGAGACGAAGTAATCGTCCTTCAGGGCGATCTCCTCGAGCTTCATCGCCAGGTCAAGCAGCTCGTCGCCGCCCAGGTGCTCAAGCACCTCGTGCGCGGTCTCCTTGACGATCGCGGCGCGCGGGTCGTAGTTCTTGTACACGCGGTGGCCGAAGCCCATCAGGCGGACGCCCTTTTCCTTGTTCTTCACGCGGTTCATGAAGTCGGTGGCGTCGCCGTCGTGGTTCGTCTTGATGTCCTCGAGCATCTCCAGCACGGCCTGGTTTGCGCCGCCGTGCAGCGGGCCAGCCAGCGCGTTGATGCCGCCGGCGATGGAGACGAACATATTCGCCTGCGCGGAGCCGATCATGCGGACGGTGGAGGTGGAGCAGTTTTGCTCGTGGTCAGCGTGCAGGATCAGCAGCTTGTCCAGCGCCTTGACCAGGACCGGGTCGACCTCGTACGGCTCGGTCGGGTAACCAAACATCATGCGCAGGAAGTTCTCGCGCGCATTGAGCGAGTTATCCGGGTACATGTACGGCTTGCCCTGCGATGCGCGGTAGGCGTACGCAGCCAGCATCGGCACCTTTGCCATCAGGCGCACGGTGGCCTTGTCCAGCTGCTCCTCGTCCAACGGGTCGAGCTGGTCCTGGTAGTACGCGGAGAGGATGTTCACCGACGAAGCCAGCACGGCCATCGGGTGCGCGTTGCGCGGGAAGACGTTGAACGCCGCCTTAAAGTCCTCATCCAGCAGCGTGTGGTGGCGAATCTCGGTGTTGAACTTCTCCAGCTCATCCGTGGTCGGCAGCTCGCCGCGGATCAGCAGGTAGGAGACCTCGTTGAAGCTGGCGTTGTTGGCCAGGTCCGCAATGTCGTAACCACGGTAGCGCAGAATGCCGGCGTCACCGTCAATGTAGGTGATCTTGGACTCGGTGGAACCTGTGGAGACGTAGCCCGGGTCGAAGGTCACCAGGCCGGTCTCGCCCAGCATCTTGCCAAGGACAACGCCGTCGTTGCCCTCGGAAGCCTTCATGATGTCCATCTCGTACTCGCCACCCGGGTAGTGGAGTACCGCCTTCTCGTTGTTCTCAGTAGCCACAGTGTGCCTTTCCACGATTGATCGCGTTGTTCGGCGCAAGCCGAAGAATTACCTCCGCCATCCTAGCAAAGTTTGTGATCCGTATGACAAGTAGCCGTGAGCAGCCCGTCCGCCACACAGCCCACACCGGCAATCGCCGGAATCTGTGAAACTAAACTGTGCCACCCCCGTGTTGTGATGCATTATATTATGCATTACACCGCAACTTTTCCGGCTCCCAACGAGGAAAGACGCCACATGAGCACCTACCCCACTCTCCCCTCCAACCTGATCCCCGCCGACGGCCGCTTCGGGTGCGGTCCGTCCAAGGTCCGCCCGGCCCAGCTCGAAGCGATCGCCCGCGGCGCAGACGTGATCGGCACCTCCCACCGCCAGCCGGCGGTGAAGAACCTGGTGGGCGAGGTCCGCGAGGGGCTCGCCGCGCTCTTCGGCCTGCCGGACGGCTACGAGGTCGTCCTCTCGCTCGGCGGCGCCACCGCCTTCTGGGATGCCGCAACCTTCGGCGTGATCAAGCAGCGGTCCGCACACCTGAGTTTCGGCGAGTTCTCCTCCAAGTTTGCCAAGGCCGCCGCGAAGGCGCCCTGGCTCGACGAGCCGCGGCTCGTTCAGGCCGACCCCGGATCCGCCCCGAGCCCCGCCGAGTTCAACGGCCTCGACAGCGAGGACGCCGACGTCGTCGCCTGGGCCCACAACGAGACGTCGACAGGCGCCATGGTGCCCGTTACCCGCCCCGACACCGACGCGCTCGTGCTTATCGACGCCACCTCGGGCGCCGGGGGACTCCCCGTTTCCATGCAGGACGCGGACATCTATTACTTCTCCCCGCAGAAGTGCTTCGCCTCCGACGGCGGCCTGTGGCTGGCGGCGATGAGCCCCGCCGCCCTCGACCGCATCGCCGAGGTCAAAGCGTCCGACCGCTTCATTCCCGCATTCCTGGACCTGCAGACCACAGTGGACAACTCACGCAAGAACCAGACCTACAACACCCCCGCCGTCGCGACGCTGCTCATGCTGGCGGAGCAGGTGTCGTGGATGAACGCGAACGGCGGCCTGGACGGCATGGTCGAGCGCACCTCCGCAAATGCGCAAGCGCTCTACGGCTGGGCCGACGCACACGAGCTAGCCGCCCCCTTTGTCCAGGACCCCGCGCAGCGCTCCCTCGTCGTGGGCACGATCGACTTTGATGCGCGCGTCGACGCCGCCGAGCTGGCCAAGGCGCTGCGCGCCAACGGCATCCTGGACACCGAGCCCTACCGCAAGCTGGGCCGGAACCAGCTGCGCATCGGTATGTTCCCGGCGATTGAGTCGCAGGACGTGCGCACGCTCACGCAGGCGATCGATTGGTTGCTCGGCCAGGGCGTCGGCCAAAAGTAACGACAACCCGAGGGCCAGCACAAACGCCCCGTGTCTACCGCAGCGCCCCGGCGGGGTGCGCTAGGCTGGGGTGAACTGACCGGGCGAAGGGAGATCCATGCGCGAGCTGCACCTGATGGCAGATGAATCGACGGCGAAGTTTTTTGTGCTTCGTGACGCAGACGGCGTGAGCTTCCAGATCGCCCGCTCCGAGTTTGACAGCGTCTACAGTGCCGACAGCGCCCCCGATGTCGCCGACACGCCCGCGTCCGGCAGCACCATCCACCCGCTCCACCCGGCGCCGACCGAGGCCGAGGACGCGCCCGCTGAAACACCGGAGCCACAGGACGCGCCAGAGCCTTCTGAGCCCTCCATGCCCGACGACACCCCGGAGTACAGCGCCCTAAGCCAGATGGCCAAGCAGCGCCCCCTGCCGGAGCCTGACCCGCTCCTGTCCACTCCCCTTTCCCTCCCGCCGAAGGAAATTCAGGCGCGCATCCGCGCCGGCGCGACGGCCGCCGAGCTGGCGCAGGAGATGGGCGTGGCGGAAAGCCGCGTCGACCCCTACGCCCACCCCGTCATGCTGGAGCGCGCGCAGATCGCGGAGGCCGCCAAGCAATCGCACCCGGTCCGCGACGACGGCCCCGCGAAGCTCTCCCTGTTTGAGATCCTGGCCACCGCGTTCGCCGCCCGCGGCCACTCGCTGAGCGAGGCGGAGTGGGACGCCACCCGCCAGCCGGGCGACGCGTGGGTCGTGCACCTGCGCTGGCGCGCCGGCCTGACAGAGAACGAGGCGCAGTGGACGCTGCAACGCTCGATGGGCGCGACCGCGTCGACAGAGGCGCGCAACGGCGTCGCGGCAGATCTCACGGACCCCAACTTTGTGCAGCCGGTGCGCTCGCTCACCGCGGTGAGCGCGGACGACGGCGAAGCACCGGAAGAGCTCAACGCGCCGGAAGCCAACGAGGCCGACGGCGAAACCGGCGCGCCGGCCGATCCCACTGCACCCACCACGCCCACCACGCCAACAGAGTCCGCAGTGACCGAGGGCGATTTCCTGCAGCACCCGGAGAGCCAGGCCCCGCAGAAGCGGCGCCGCAAAGCAGTGACCCCGCACTGGGAAGACGTCCTACTCGGGGTCCGTACAAATACCAAGCGCCCAAAGAAGTAGCGGGCGAACACGCCGAGCAAAGGCCGCGCAGCGGACGCCACATTCCTTAAACTAAGTGACATGTCATACCCTGCCATTGTGACCGTGTGGTTTGTCAGCACTGACGACCCCGCTGCCGTGCTGCGCTCCGAGCCGAAGGCCGATCGCGGCTTCGGCCGCAAACTGCTCAGCCAGATCAACCCCGCCTGGCCGATCACCCCGATCGGCGAGTTCCCCCTCAACCGCTCCTCCACCCCGGGGCCGGACGAGTTCTACATCGCGGGCTACCCGGGCGTCGCCGTCGTGCAGACCTTCGTGGAGTCGATGGACACCGTGACCGACGCCTCCGAGGTCACCGCCCACCTCCGCGAGGCGCTGCCGGCGACAGACACCTACGTGTTCGCGCAGGGCACGGACTCGGACTACGCCGGATTTGCCCACTACACGAGCACGCAGGTACGCCGCGCGCTGGCCGCGACCCGCGAGGTAGTGCTCGAGGACGTCGGCCTGCCCGACCCGTTCGAGGCCCCCTACTGGGCGGGCGAGAAAGCGGAGCAGCTGGGAGGGATCACGCTCCCCTTCGAGCCGTCGGGCCTCACCGATGCGGCGCAGGAGGCCTGGCTGGGTGTCCCCGTCAGCCCGGAGGGGCCGGACGTGCACGTGGTGGGCTACGCCATCGACGGCCGCCCGGAGCCGAAGATCGGCCCGGCGAAGCCGCGGACCAAGTCGGTCAATGAGGTCGCCGCCCGCTTCGCAGATACGGAGAAGGACTACGACGACTACGAGGTCGAAGCCCCGGAGGAGGACGGGCACGAGTTTGCGCAGCTTGCCGACGCCTCCCTCGCCGCCACCAAGCGCATCGGCCGCGGCCTCTCGCGCCGCCTCAAGCGACTGGCGGCGCAGATCCAGGACCGCATCCGGCACTCGGACCGCTAAGACCGGGAGCGCTGCGCCTCGTAGAACGCAATCGCGGCTGACGTCGCCACGTTCAGCGAGTCGGTTCCCGGCGCCATGGGGATCTTTGCGCGCACGTCGGTCGCGGCCATGGCGTGGCGCGTCAGGCCCGGGCCCTCCCCACCGACGAGGAATGCGATCTTGTCGTGATCTTCCACGGCCTCGCGCAGCAGCACTGCGTCGTCGGCCGGGGTGAGCGAAACAAGCCACCATCCGTCGTCCTTGAGCTCCTGCAGGGAGCGCTGCCAGGTCGTGGTCGTGCCCTCGAGGTGCGCAAACGGGGTGCGCAGGACGTGGCCCATGGAGACGCGCACGCTGCGGCGATACAGCGGGTCGGCGGTCGCCGCGCCGAACAGGACGCCGTCCACGCCCATGCCCGCCGCGTTGCGGAAGATCGAGCCGATGTTTTCGTGGTCGCCCACGCCCTCCAGGATGACAAGCGTGCGCGCGCCGTCGAGGACCTCGGCGACGCTGCGCTCGGGCGCCTTGTCCGCGGAGGCGAGCAGGCCGCGGTGCATGTCGTAGCCGGCGACCTCGCCCATGATCTTCCGGGTGATCTCGTAGACCGGGATCTCGCGGTGCTCGAGCGCCTCGCCGTAGTCCTGGAGGAAGGATTCGAGCCGGCCGCCGAAGCCGTAGATGGCGCGGACCGGGAAGCGGGACTCCACGAGACGGCCCGCGACGAGCGGGCCTTCGGCGAAGACCAGCCCTTTCTCCTTATCGGAGTGTTTGAGGTCGCGGATGTCGTCGAGTCGGGGGTCCTGGGGGTCGTCGATAAGCATGAATCTCCTAGCTTAGTGCGGCGAGCAGCGGGCCCTGCGCGAAGTAGACCACGAATAGGGCCGAGATGAGCCACATGATCCAGTGGATCTGCTTGTGCTTGCCGGTGAACACAGCCATCACGGTGAACACGATGAAGCCGACGCCAATGCCGTTGGCAATGGAGTAGGTCAGCGGCATGACGACGATGGTGAGAAACGCCGGGAAGGCGACGTCGAAGCGGGTCCAGTCAATGCTGCCCACCTGCATCATCATCAGGGCGCCCACGACGACGAGGACCGGTGCTGCGGCCTCGATGGGCACCATCTCATACAGCGGGGTGAAGAACATGGCGGCGAGGAAGAGCACGCCGGTGACCACGTTGGCCAGGCCGGTGCGCGCGCCGTCGGCGATGCCCGCGGAGGAGTCGACGAAGACGGTGTTGGAGGACGAGGAGGCGGCGCCGCCGAGCACCGCGCCGAAGCCCTCGACAACCAGGGCGCGCTTCATGTCGGGCAGGTTGCCGTGCTCGTCGGTCACCTCGGCCTGGCGGCCGAGCGCCGTCATGGTGCCCATCGCGTCGAAGAAGTTGGCCAGGACCAGGGTGAACACCAGCAGCGAGGCGGCGACGACGCCCAGGTGCACGAACGCGCCCGCCAGGTCGATGTTGCCCACGAGTGACAGGTCGGGGACGCCTCCGAGCGAGCTGGGCAGCTCCGGCACGGCGAGCGACCAGCCGTGCGGATCATCCGCGGAGGAACCGGCGCCGGTGAAGTGCTCCACGATCAGGGAGATGATGGTGGTGATGACGATCCCGATGAACAGTCCGCCAGGCACGTTGCGTGCGACCATGAAGCCGCAGATGATCAGGCCGATCACAAAGACGAAGGTGGGCCAGGAGGCGATGGAGCCGCTGAAGCCCAGCTGGACCGGCACGGTGGTCATTGCCGCATCGGGCACGCGGCGGACAAAGCCCGCGTCCACGAGGCCGATCATGGCGATGAACATGCCAATGCCCACGCTCATGGCCACCTTCATGGAGTCCGGAATCGCGTCAAATACCGCGGTGCGGAAGCCGGAGATGGCGAGCAGGACGATGATGATGCCGTCGATGACCACCAGCCCCATGGCCTCCGGCCAGGTCAGCCCCTGCTGCCCCACGAGCGTGACGGCCACGAGCGTGTTCAGGCCGAGGCCGGTGGCGATGCCGAAGGGGTACTTGGCAATCACGCCGAAGAGAATACTCATCACGCCCGCGGCGAGCGCGGTCACGGCGGCGACCTGCGGGATTCCCAGCACCACGCCGTCGCGGTCCGCGCTGGTGCCCAGGATCAGCGGGTTGAGCAGCACGATGTAGGCCATTGCGAAGAAGGTAACTACGCCGGCGCGGATCTCCGTGCCGACGGTGGAGCCGCGTTCGTTGATGTGAAAGAATCGGTCAAGCCCGCCCTGCGGCGAGGCGTTTGAGGTGACGGTACTCACGTCGGATGTTCTCCCCTATCCCTTTCAGGATGATTGAATTATGAATGGCACGGCCTGGATACATACTGCCGTTTCCGTGACATAGACTGTCACTTTTCTTGGCATTTTTACAAATACGACCATTGCAACCACTGCCCCACCCACGGAAAGGCCCGCGGTGCACTCATTCACCTTCGTCGTGCAAGAGGGGGCGGTTGTCGACGCCGCCGCGTACACCTCCGAGCTGCGCCACCTCGGCGTTTCCACCGCCGAGATACATCGGCTCCGCCTCCGCCTAAGCCTGGTGGGTGGTACGCGCCGCGCGGTCCTCGTGGTCGAGGGCGGCTCGGTCTCCCTCGAGCTTCGCCCGCTGGCCCCCATGCCGCTGGAGATCGCGGTCGCCGCCCAGCCGGTGCGCGACGAGCGCACCACCCCCGCCTTTGTCGGCCCGGACCTGGGGTGGCAGCGGCTCGAACTCGCTCAGGCGGGCGCCGACGAGGGCCTGCTTGTCGACGCCACGGGGCGGGTCGTCTCCGCCATCATGAACCCCCTCCTCCTGCTCAGGCACGGGGCCGCGTACGTATCGAGCCACGAGCACACCTCCGCCTCGATCGCGCTCGACGGCGTGGTGGACATCCTCGCTGGACAAGGCGTCGAGGTGCGCCACCTCGACGGCGGCTTCGTCCGCTCGGACCTGCTCACCAGCGAGGTATGGGTGGTCGACCCGCTGTGCGGCGCGCGCCTGGTCACGTCGTGGCTGGAGTACGGGACGCGGCGCCCGGCGCGCCGCTGGGTGGAGCGCCGCGAAGTGCCGACGCACCGCGAGGTCAACGAGCTGCGCCGCGGGCGGGCGACACCGCTCTAGGCACGCCGCGCTAGAGCCCGACCGATTCCACCGTCGTATCGGCGTGGGCGCCGCACCCGTAGGACGCGGCGACAACGTGACCGTCAGCCGAGTACTCGTTGGTGCACACGCCGAAGTTGTCGCCGACCGGCTCGCCCATCGGGACGTAGAACGCGCAGCTGCGGCAGTGCAGCGCTGCCTTCTCTGCAAACTCGCTGTTCGGGCCGTAGTCGCCGGTGCGCCAGCGCTTCTCCGCGTCGCTGAGCCCCTTTTCGGTGAGGTAGTGCTTCGTTTCCCGCCCCGGGAACGTGACGGCGTGGCGGGAGAAGGAGTCTTCGGTGAGGCGATCGTCGTCAGGCGCGATCTCGATGATGTCGCCCGGGCCGAGGTCGCCGGGGCGCAGCCGCTCGGAGTACGGCACCCAGTCGGGCGCTTCGAGCGCGCCGGCAGCGGGCATGAGCGCGAGCTCGTTGATGGTCACCCAGTCGGAGCCCGTGGCGCAGGCGACGACGACGTTCCATTCCCAGCCGGGGTACCCGGGGACCTGCGCGGCAAACCGATGCGTCGCGACGTTGTGGCTCAACCCGCCCACGCCGATGTGCTCACCGATTTCCTCGGGCTGCGCGATCTCTTCGAGCGCTTCGCGCGCGGTGTCGATCGCGTTGGCGCTGAGCAGTGGCGTGGCCGCGTCGGGCCGCTTGCGGGAGCGTTTGTTGGAATGTGACACGCTCACCATTATGCGCGACACCGGGCGCACGAGTACAGCGGGTGTGCAGGTGGTGCAAGATAGGGGCATGATCTTCACTCGCCGCGCAGCCGCAGTAGCCGCTGCCTCCCTTGCCGTCTGCGCATCGCTGACCGCGTGCGACGACGACACCGTGCCCGACACCGTGCCCGACACAGTGCCAAATGCTGCCCCCGAGCGCCTGCGCGCGGTCGTGCAGGAGCGCTACGATTTCGACCCCACCAGCTTTACCCAGGGCCTGGAGGTGGACCAGGACGGCTCGCTGCTGGTGGGCACCGGGCAGGAGGGCGAGTCCCGCATCTACCGGCGCTCGCTCGACGGCGCCGAGTCGCAGTCGGTGGACCTGGACCCGGAGCTGTTCGGCGAGGGCATCACCCGCGTGGGCGACGCGCTCTGGCAGCTCACCTGGCAGGACAACACCGCCATCCGCCGCGACGCCTCCACGCTGGAAGAGACGGGTCGCGTCTCCTACGAGGGCGAGGGCTGGGGCCTGTGCAACCGGGGCGAGGAGCTCATCTTCTCCGACGGCTCGGCGGAGCTGCGCCGCATGGATCCGGATTCGCTTGAGGAGCGCGAGCGGTTCCGCGTCACCTCCGACGGCGCCCCCGTCACCGGGCTCAATGAGCTCGAGTGCGTGGGCGACGACATCTACGCCAACGTGTTTACCACCACGGATATTGTGCGCATCGACGCCAACTCGGGCGAGGTCACAGCGCTTATCGACGCCTCCGCGCTCCCCAACCACGCCTCCCCCGACCCGAACAACGTACTCAACGGCATCGCACACCTGCCGGGCACGGACGAATTCCTGCTGGCCGGCAAGCGCTGGCCGGACCTATACCGGGTCACCTTCGAACCGGCCGACGGCCAGTCCGGCTAGCGCACCCGGTTAGACTGGCGCGCATGGCATCTACGGCAAAACAGTCCGGAGCGGCGTCGGGTGGCGGCGCGCTGAAGCAGATCGCGGTCATCGCCGTGCTCGTGATTGTGCTGGTCGGGGGTATCTACGCGTTCCTGGAGTGGCAGCGCTCCGCGCCGTCGACACCGGTGCGTGACGTCCGCGTGCAGGTCGCCGCGGGGGACAATTCGCAGGAGCTGGCGCCGTACACGGTCTGCCCGCTGGACGAGCAGTGCGACGGCGGCGAGCCGCCCGCGCTTGAGCTGGGCGACGCGACCGAGCTGCGATTCAACGTGCCGGAAGAGATCTCCAGCTCCGGGTGGCGCCTGCTCACCATCTACGACGACCCCGCGGCGAACAACGAGCAAGTGTTTCAGTCGAACGAGTCCAACGAGCAGACCGTGCAGGCGGTGACGGAGTCGGGCGCGCGCCTCGTGGTTGCGGAGGTCTCGGCGCTGGAAATAGATCGTGGCGAGGACGGGGAAGAAATCCCTGTCCTCGCCACGTGGTCGGTTGGTGTGGGTGACGCGTAGGCGTCGATAAGCAATGCTCCGCTACGCGTCGAGCTCGCGGGCCACGGCGCGCAGGATGTCCGCCACCTGGCGGGATTCCTTGCGGTCCGGGTAGCGGCCGTTGGTCAGCGCCGGCTGGACCTCGGTCTCAATCATGGTCATCACGTCAGCGAGCATGCTTCCCAGCTGCTCCGGGGTGTGCTTGTGCACGGGGCGGCGCTTCGGCGTCTCCAGCACCTTCACGCGCAGCGCCTGCGGGCCCTTGCGCCCGGCCGCGAAATCGAACTCGATGCGCTGGCCGGGGACGAGCTCCTCGACGCCGTCGGGAAGCACGGACTTGCCAATAAAGACGTCCTCTTCACCCGGGTTGGATGCGAAGCCGAAGCCCTTGTCGGCGTCGAACCACTTCACCTTTCCGATAGGCATAATGCATCTTCCTTTACTCGTATCGTGCCCGTAAGGGCGTTCCCTTCACCTTAACGAAAGAGGTGATCGTACCCATCCACCTCCTCCCGCTTCCAAACCGCGCCACTGTGGCGTAACTCACTAAATATTTCTACAACGCCGTGACCAGCACTTTCGGGGCCGCTTTCGTCGACGCCGCGCCTCACCGCCACCCGTTTCGTGCCCATAGCGTGACTCAATCGTTATAAACCGCTAGGCTGACCCGCAACGCTAGACAGGCAGTACCAAGAGAGGATTTTTCACCTATGGGTCGCCACTCCAAGCAGACCACTTCCCCGGCCAAGAAGGCCCTCGCAGGCACCGCAGCGGCAGCAGCCCTCGCAGGTGCCGGCGCGCTTGCTCCGCAGGCATCCGCCGCTCCCGACTCCGACTGGGACCGTCTCGCAGGCTGCGAGGCCGGCGGCAACTGGCACATCAACACCGGCAACGGCTACTACGGTGGCCTGCAGTTCAACTACGGCACCTGGCAGGCGTACGGCGGCGGCGAGTTCGCCCCCACCGCGGACCAGGCCACCCGCGAACAGCAGATCATCGTCGCCGAGCGCACCCTGGCGCAGCAGGGCTGGGGCGCATGGCCCGCTTGCTCCGCCAGCCTCGGCCTGAACTCCGCACCGACCAACCGCGACGCACAGGCAGCCCAGGCAGCTCCGGCCCCCGCACCGGCTCCGGCGCCCGCACCGGCCGCACCGGCTGAGCAGGCTCCGGTCCAGGAGGACACCACCCTGGCCGTCGACGAGCTGTACTCCCAGGTTGTCACCACGCTGACCAACGCCGGCCTCGGCGTCCCGGCGCAGGTCCACAGCACCTACGCTGCAAACCGCCACGACTACAACGCGTTCTACAAGGCGAACCAGCCGTTGATCGACGCCGTCTTCAACGGCAACATCAACGGCATCATCGCCCAGGTGCAGGCACAGGCACTGCGCTAAACGGCGGCTGTGCAGCGCACAGCAAAGCGCCTCCGCGGATCCCTGTTGGGGAACCGGGGAGGCGCTTTTTCGTGCCGCGGGCGCGCTAGCGGTTGATGCGCGTGGTCGGGTGCACGTAACCGGTTGCCTCAGCCGGCATCGGCAGCACGAGCTCGTTGCCGAAGGGGCTGGAAGCGCCGGCGAGCTTCGAGGAAATCTCCGTCACGGGGTGACCATTACCTGGGGTGTGCTCAGGCCACGCCGGGTTTGCGCGACCGATCTTCTCTACATCTTTAGCCATGCCCCTTATTCTGTCACGTCCGTGGTCAAAACGCACGCAAAGCCACCCACTAAGCTTGTACACCGACATGACTGACTTCGCCGACGCGCTCAACCAGCTCACCCCCGACGCCCTGCGCCGCCTCATCGCCCTGCGCCCGGACGCGTTCTTCCCGCCTCCGCCCTCGCTGGCGTCGCTGGCCACGCGCCTCACGCAGCCCGCCTCCACCTCCCGTGCGCTGCGCGCGCTCAACGCCGCAGACCTCGCCACGTTGCAATCGCTTGTCGACGCCGGCGCCGAGCTCTCCCCCACCGACCCCACCCCCTTCGGCGACACGAACCGGCTGCGCGACGCAGCGCTCGTCTACGACGGCTGCGCTGCTGGCTCCGGCGAGCTGGTGCGCGTGGCCCCCGGCGCCGTCGCTCCCCTGCCCCAGGCCTGGCGCGTCGCCGACCGCCCTCCGGCCGACCTGGACGCAAAACTCGCGGCCCTCGATGCGCGCCAGCGCAAAGTGATCGAGTCGCTGGCCGCGGGCGGCGGCATCGGCTTGTCCAAGGCCGCCGCGCCGGACGCCGACCCCACCACTCCCGCCGCCCGCCTCGTCGCGGACGGACTCCTGGTGCGCATGGACGCGCACTCCGTCCGCCTCCCCGAGCCGGTCCTCCTCGCCTTCCGCGGGCGCACCCCGCGTGTCCACCCGCTTACCGCCCCGCCGGAGCCGGAGGCAGACCAGACGACCGTGGACCGCGACGCCACCGCCGCGGGCCTGGAGGCCGTGCGGCAGGCGCGCCAGCTGCTCACCCGCTTGCTGCGCACACCCGCGCCGCTGAACAAGGACGGCTCCGTGGGCGTGCGCACCCTCGCCGCGCTGACCAAGGAGCTCGGGTTCGACCCCGGCCTCACCCTCTCCGTCGGCGAGGCCGCCGGCCTCATCGGGCGCGGCCCGGTCGAAGACTCCCGCACCGGTGCGGACGACACGAACGCGCTCGCGGCCACCAAGGACGCGTTGATCTGGCTCGACGCGCCGATTTCGGACCAGTGGGCGATCCTCCTCGCCGGCTGGCTCGCCTCCCCGTGGCGCCTTGACCAGGGCCGCCTGCTCAGCGCCGAGTCGCGCCAGCCGGACCTGCGGCGCACCCGCGAGGTCATCGCTCGCCACGGCGGCGACATGGCGCAGCTCCTCTTCCACGCCCCGCTCGATACCGCGGGGCTGCGCCCGGAATTCGTCGCTCAGCTCGCCGAAGAGGCGCGCACATTCGGCGCCCTCGCCCCCACCCCGTCCACGCCGCTGCGGGTTCTGCTCGCGCGCGGCGATGTCGCCGCGGCCACCCGCGAGCTGGTCCCCGCGGAAATCGACGCCGTCATCGCCCAGGCGGACCTCACCATCCTCGCGCCTGGTCCCCTCCCGCCGGCGATGGCGTCCATGCTCGAATCCTTCGCTCAGCTCGAGTCACCCGGTCTGGCCAGCGTCTGGCGCGTCAGCGACGCCTCCGTGCGCCGCGCCCTCGACGCCGGCCACACCGCCGACGAGCTCAAGGCATGGCTTGAGGCCCACACCCTCGGCGAGGTCCCGCAGGGGTTGGGCTTTTTGCTTGACGACGTCGCGCGCACCCACGGTGCCGTCCGCGCAGGCTCCGCGCTGAGCTACCTGCGCAGCGAGGACCCGGCCGCACTCGCGGCCGCCGCGCAGCACGCGCCGCTGCGCATCCTCGCCCCCACCGTCGCTGTCTCCCAGCTCCCGCTGCCGCAGCTGATCGCCCGGCTTCGCGACGTCGGCCTGCAACCGGCCGCCGAAGACGCCGACGGCGCCACCATCGACCTCGCCCCGGAACCGGCGCTGGTGCGCGCGACACCTGCAACGTTGGCGCGCGACTACCAGATCGACGAGGACCGCGTGGAGCAGCTCGTCGGGGCGCTGACTGCGGGGGCGAAGGTGGAGTCGACAAGCGACAAGGAGGCCCCCGCAGAGGTGTTGCGCGCGGCGGCGCGCGGACGGCGCCACGTGCGCGTGACCTATTTCTCCGGCGCCGGCGAGCAGCGCCAACTCGCGGCGCTGCCGCTCTCGGTGCGGGAGGGGCGGGCCGACCTGCTCGACGAGGCGACCGACAAGGTCGTCCGCCTCCCCATCGCCCGCGTGGCAGGGGTGGAGCTGGCCTAACCCCTTACGGGAGCAGCGTATCCAGGTTCACGCCCGGGATCAGGCCCTGCTGCGCGGCCCAGGCACCGCCACCCAGGATTGCAAGCAGGCCGGCCAGCACACCCAGCGCGATGGCCAGGGTGTTGTCGGAAGAGCCGCCCTCCTGCGGGTCCTGCTTGCCCTGATCACCCTGGCCCGCATCGTCGGCAGCGCGGGTCAGGGTGAACTCGTCGACGCGGTCGCCGGTGGTGTACTCAAACGTAGAGACCTTCAGGCCCTCCGGGGTGACCTCAACGTTGGTGTAGTTGGGGACCTCCTTCTGGTTCCACAGCGCGGTGTAATCGCGGATGGTCTTTTCCTTGACCGTCTGGTCGAAGGATTCCTTGGTGTCCTCGTCGCGCTCGCCCGTCTTGAAGTCGAAGAACTGGTAGTACTTCGAGCCGGAGCCGGAGTTGGTGGTGATGTACTGGACCTCGCCCGGCTTCTTCGCCAGGGTCTCGCCGATCTTCGCCTCGCGGCCAGAGTCAACCGGGGTGTAGCCGTTCATGAGGTGGGAGCGGGCGTAGATGTGGTCGTGGCCGCCGAGCACCAGGTCAACGTCCAGCTCGGAGAGCACCGGCGTCATGCGCTCGCGCCAGTACATGATGCCGCGGTCCTCCTGGTGGTACGCCTGGGAGAAGGTGGAGTGGTGGTAGGTCACGATGACCCAGTCCTTGCCCTCGCCCTGCTCCTTGACGGTGCGGCGCAGGAAGTCAACGTCGTCGTCCAGGTCCTCCCAGTCGTTGGAGTCCAGGGAGATGATCAGCGCGTTGTTGTGGGTGAACCAGTAGTTCTCGTCCTCCTGGTTGGGCAGGTTGTACATCGCCTCGTAGCTCGGCGCGTAGTAGTTGTCGTGGTTGCCCATGTTCACCGCGGTGCGGTAGGAGCGCAGCTCGTCCGGGGAGATGAAGGCCTCGTGCTCGTGCAGCGCGGAGTGGTTCGCCTGGTCGCCCGCGGAGAGGATGAAGGAGGTGTCCGGGAACTGCTTCGTAGCCTTGGTGACGTTGTCGTCCCAGCCCTTGGTCTGCGCCTTGAGGTCCTTGGTGGAGTACAGCTGCACGTCGCCGAAGAGGAGGAAGTTCCACTTCTCGGCGTCGGCCTTGTCCGTCTTGAAGGTGTAGGTGTCGGACCAACCGTCCTGCTCGCTGCCCACGCGGTAGGAGTAGGAGGTGCCCGGCTTCAGGCCGGAGATGGTCGCCTTGTGCTCGGCGATGGTGTTGAAGACCGGCTCAACCTCGGGGTTCTTCAGCTTGCCTTCGGTGAGGGAGACGACGGAGTCCTTGGAGGTAGCGTCCACGACCTCGCCCTTAGCCACGTCGGCGCCCTCCGGCGCGAACTGCACAGACTGGCCGGTGATGCCCTTCTGGGTCACCCAGTTGAGCATGGCCTCGTTCTCGTTGCCGCCCACCTGCAGGATCACGCCCTCCGGAGTCTTCTCCGGCAGCGTGAACGGGCTGTGGAAATTGTCGGCGATGTACTCGTTGGTCACCTCGCGCTGCTCAGCGGAAGCGGCGGGGACGAGGATGCCAGAGACAGTAACAGCTGCGGCGGTGGCGAGTGCGAGCGAACGGGAACGCATCACGGTGAAGCTCCTTCAATGCGGGGTTTCAGATGACTGACAGTCAGCCATTGAGGTTGACGCACTCTAAATTAAGGCAGCTCCCAGACCACGGCCACCGGTATGATGTGGCCCCGGTCACAGTGGCGTCGATAAGCTAACGGCTCACGCGCTCCAGCAGCTCGAGGACGTGGTGGTAATCCTCGCCCGTCGCGCTGGTCAGGCCAAGCTCGCAGGTGCGGTTCGACGACGCGTGGTGCCGCGCGCCGAGCTGCTCCACCTCGCGGGCCTCGCGCTTGGTGGCCGACTCGGTCAGCTCCGGGTGCAGCATGCCGCGGTCGCCCGCGTAGCCGCAGCAGTTCCAGTCCGCGGGCACATGCACGTGCTCCGCCGCGTGCTCCGCAACTGCCACCAGCTGCTCGTTGATGCCCAGGTGCGTCGAGGAACAGGTGGGGTGCAGCGTCACCGAATCCAGCTTCTGCGGCACGGTGAGCTTGTCCACGACGTGCTGCTCCACGAACTCGATCGCGTCGAGGACGGTGATGCCCACCTTCTCCGCCATGCCCTGGAAGCCCTGGGTGCACGACGACGCGTCCACGACCACGGGGAGCCGGCCGCCGTCGGTCGCTGCCATGAGCGCTTCCTGGGCGCGTTGCTCCATCACGTCGTGTCCCTTGGCCATGCCCTTGGAGGACCACGGGGTGCCGCAGCACAGCGCGTCGATCTCCTCCGGGACGATGAGCGCCAGCCCGGCGCGCTCCACCAGGCGAGCGAACGCCTCCGAGGCGCCCACGCCGTCGCCCTGCGGGCCGAACATGGAGTTCACGCAGGCCGGGACGAAGACGCCAACCGGCTCCGCAAACTTGCTGCCAATGCGCTCGCCGAACGCCTTCGAGCGGGTCCGGCCGCCCTTGGACAGCTCGGGACGGTACTCGGGCACGGTGTCCTCGCCGACCAGCGCGCGGGCGACGTCGGTAACCTTTTGCACCAGGCCGGTCGGCATGTAGTGCGCGCCGGTCAGCGCGACGGAGGCCACCTTGTTCGCCGGCGCCCACGCCTTCGCGGCCGCGGCCCAGCCCGCGTTCTCCAGCGTCGTGGCCTGCTCGCGGCGCAGGGACTTGATGAACTTGCCGGTATCAATGCCCACCGGGCAGGCGGTGACGCACATGGAGTCCACCGCGCACGTGTCAATGCCCTGGTACTGGTAGGCCTTGTCCAGCTCGCGGACGGTGTCCATGTCGTCGTCGAGGAGCGCCTGCGCGCGGGCCCGGCGCACGACGATGCGCTGGCGCGGAGTCATGGTCAGGTCGCGCGACGGGCACACCGGCTCGCAGTAGCCACACTCGACGCAGCTGTCGATGGCGTCTTCGACCGTGGCGGACAGCTTCATGTTGTGGAGGTGCTCCTCCGGGTCATCGGTGATGATGACGCCCGGGTTCATCGTGTTGTGCGGGTCGACCGCGCGCTTGAGCTGCACCATGACGTCGTAGACCTCGTCGCCGTACTGGCGGCGCACGAAGGGCGCCATCACGCGTCCGGTGCCGTGCTCGGCCTTCAGGTTGCCGTTCGCGCCGAGGATCAGGTCCACGAGTGCGTCGTTAAAGCCGTTGTAACGGGTGAGGTTCTCCTCGCCCTCGAAACGGTCCGTGATGAGAAAGTGGATGTTGCCGTCCTTGGCGTGGCCGAAAATGACGGCGTCGTCATAGCCGTACTGGTCAAACATCACCTGCAGGCCGGAGCACGTGTCGGCCAGGTCTCCGACCGGGACGACGACGTCCTCCAGCAGCGCGGTCGTGCCGGACGGACGCGCCTCGGCCACCTGGGCGTAGAGGCCTTTGCGGAACGCCCACGCCTTCGCCGCCGCCGACGCGTCGGTGGAAAACACGGCGGGGTTCTGCAGGTCCAGGTTGCGCAGGATCTCGGCGCCCTCCTTTTCGCGGGCGCGCAGCTCCTCCTCGTCGTCGGCGTGGTACTCGATGAGCAGCGCGGCCTGGCCGTCCACGTCAAAGCCGGTGATCTCCTGCGGCACGGACGCGAAGCTGCGGCCCACCTCGATGGAGTGCGAGTCCATGAGCTCGAGCGTGGCAGCCTTGGAGGCGAACAGGTCCGGCAGGCTGCGCGTCGCGGCGTCAATGCTCTTAAACACCGCCACCGACGTCGTCTTCACCTTCGGCACCGGTACCGTGCGCAGCACCGCCTCCGCGATAAACGCCAGCGTGCCCTCGGAACCGATAAGCAGGTGCTCGAATACCTTCACCGGTTCCTCGAAGTCCAGGAACGCGTTGACGCTGTAGCCCATCGTGTTCTTCAGCGCGAAGTGACGCTGAATCTTCGCCACGGATTCCGGGTTGTCGCGCACGCGCCGCTGCAGGCGCACGATGGTGTCAAAGATGTCCGGTTCCTGCTCGCGGAATTGGTTGTTTGCGTCCGCATCCGCCGTATTGATCACGGTGCCGGAGGGCAGCACGAACGTCATGGACCCCAGCGTGCGGTAGGTGTTGAATTCGGTGCCGCAGGCCATGCCAGCGGAGTTGTTCGCAATCACGCCGCCCAGGGTGGCCGCGCTTTCCGACGCCGGGTCCGGCCCCAACTTCCGGCCGTACAGGTTCAGCCGAGCGTTCACGGAACGCACCGTCGCGCCGGGCTGCACGCGGACCCGGTTGCCGTGGTCGAGGACTTCGACGCCGCGGAAGTGCTTGCGCACGTCGACAAGCAGCCCCTTGCCCCCGCCCTGACCAGAGAGCGAGGTGCCGCCCGAGCGCAACACCACTGGGGTGCCCGAGGCGCGCCCGGCGCGAAAGACGGCGGCGACGTCGAACGCATCGCGGGCCTCCACCACTGCATCCGGCGTGTACAGGAAGTGGGAGGCGTCGTGTGCGTACTTAATGCGGTCCACCAGTTCGGTGTGGACGGTGTCTTCGGTGCCGAGTTCACGGTGCAGGGTGTCGGTGAGGTGCGTGTCGGTTGCGGGAATCGTGGCAGTCATACGCGGAATGTTACGCCGTGTGGTGGGCAAATAGTTGGAGTTAATACATACCTAACGTCACGTTAGACCGGCAACTGTATGGTGAGTCACAAATACACCGGCGAACGGAGATGCGCCCAATGTCTGACGCACACCATAACCCTGTCAATGAGGAACAAGCGCCCGCGACGCTCTCGAGGCCCCGGCGCTCGACGTGCTCGCAACACAAGATCGCGACCCCTTTGAGCAGGCCATCCTTTTTATCACGCATGCGTTTGATAAGCCGGGGGTCTTCACCAAGTGGTTCTGGGATGCCGATGCCCAACGTCTCGCCATCAATGAAGAGACGTGGCCGGCGGTGGCAAACGCAGTCAACCCATTCCGCCCGCGCCGCCGCTAAGCTGCACGGGTCACCGCGTCGCGCGCTCCAAAAGTTCCAGTACGTGCGCGTAGGGCTCGCCCGTGGCCTGCGTCATGCCGAGCTCGCACGTGCGGTTCGACGGCGCGTGGTACCGCGAGTCCAGCTCCGCCACCGTCTTCGCCTCGGCGCGAGTCGCCGACTCGGTCAGCTCCGGGTGCAGCATCCCGCGGTCGCCCGCGTACCCGCAGCACGCCCAGTTCACGGGGATCTGCACCTGGTCAGCCGCCGCCTCGGCCACGGCGCGCAGATCCCCCACGGTGCCCATGTGCGCCGACGAACACGTTGGGTGCAGCGTCACCGACGGCAGCTTCTCGCTCACCTCGAGCTCGCCTAGCGCCTCGCGCGCGATGTAGGTGACAGCGTCTAGGACCTCGATCCCCGCCGTTTCGGCCAGGTCGGCCACGCCGTGCGCACACGACGAGGCGTCCACCACCACGGGCAGCCGCCCGCCGTCGGTGGCGCGCAGCAGGGATGCGCGCACGCGCTCCCCCATCACCGCGTGGCCTTCGGCCATGCCTTTCGACGCCCACGGGGTCCCACAACACAACGCGTCCACATCGTCGGGGACGAGCAGCGCCAGTCCCGCGCGCTCGGCAAGCCGCACGAACGCTTCCGTGGCACCGATGCCGTCACTTGCCTGCCGCTCCGGCCCAACCATGGCGTTCACACACGCAGGCATGAAGACCGCCGACGGGCGCGCGTACAGGTCGCCGACCACGGGCCCCAACCCCGAGCGCCGTCGCCCGCCCTTGCCCAGGTGCTTCTGGTACTCGGGCACAAGCTCGGCGCTCGCCAGCCCGCGGGCCACATCGGTGACCTTCTGCACCAGCCCGGCCGGGAGGTAGTACGCGCCGGTCAGCGCCCTCGATGCGTTCGCGGTGACGGCGTCCCACTGTTTCGCGGCCGCCTTCCAGCCGGCCTGCGCCGCCCTGCCGTTGCGCTGCTCGCGCAGCGACTTCACAAACTTTCCGGTGTCAATGCCCACCGGGCACGCGCTCACGCACATGGAGTCCGCTGCACATGTCTGCTCCCCCTCGTACACGTACGCTTCGTCCAGTTCGCGGGCGGCGTCCACGTTGCCGTCGGCAAGCGCCTTGGCCCTGGCGCGCCGCACCACGATGCGCTGGCGCGGCGTCATGGTGAGGTCGCGCGACGGGCACACTGGCTCGCAGAACCCGCACTCGACGCACCTGTCGACGGCCTCCTCCACGGTGGGGTTGAGCTTCATATTGTGCAGGTGCTCTTCCGGGTCCTCGGAGATGATCACGCCCGGGTTCATCGTGCCGCGCGGGTCGACGGCGCGCTTGAGCGCCACCATCACCTCGTAGAGCTCGTCGCCGAACTGCTGGCGCACAAACGGCGCCATCACGCGGCCGGTGCCGTGCTCCGCTTTGAGGTTGCCGTGGCGGCCGATGATCAGGCTGGCCAGGTCATCGTTGAAGCCGTTGTAGCGGGCCAGGTTCTCCTCTCCCTCGAAGCGGTCCGTAATGAGGAAGTGGATGTTGCCGTCCTTGGCGTGGCCGAAGATGACGGCGTTGTCGTACGCGTAGGTGTCAAACATCTGCTGCAGCTCGAGGCAGGTATCCGCAAGATCCGCGACGGGCACGACAACGTCCTCAAACAGGGCGGTCGTGCCTGAGGGGCGCGCGCCGGAGACCTGCGAGAGCAGCCCTTTCCTGAACGCCCACGCGGTGGAGTAAAACGCCGGATCCGTGGAAAACGCCGCGGGTGTTTGCAGCCGCTGGCTGGCGAGGATCTCCGCACCGCGCGCCTGCCGAGCCCGCAGCTCCTCGTCCTCCTGCGCGTGGTACTCAATGAGCAGTGCGGCGTGGTCGTGGACCTCGAAGCCCTGGATCTGCGGCGGAACCTTGGCAAAGGTGCGTCCGGCCTCGATGGAGCAGGAATCCATGAGCTCCAGCGTTGCCGCCTCGGAGTCGAACAGGTCCGGCAGTGTGCGGGTGGCGGCCTCGATGGAATCGAAGACGGCGATGGTGGTCGTTTTCAGCTTCGGGTCCGGGATGGTGCGGAAGATTGCCTCCGCCACGAACGCGAGCGTGCCCTCGGAGCCGATGATGAGGCGCTCGAAGACGTCGAGCGGGTCATCGAAATCGAGGAAGGCGTTGACGCCGTAGCCCATCGTGTTCTTCAACGCGAAGTGACGCTGAATCTTCGCCACGGATTCCGGGTTCTCGCGCACGCGCCGCTGCAGGCGCACGATGGTGTCAAAGATGTCCGGTTCCTGCTCGCGGAACTGCCGGGACGCGTCCGCATCGGCGGTGTTGATCATGGTGCCCGACGGCAGGACGAACGTCATCGACTCCAGCGTGCGGTACGTATTGAACGTGGTGCCGCAGGCCATACCGGAAGAATTGTTCGCAATCACGCCGCCCATCGTCGCGGCGAACTCGCTGGCAGGGTCGGGGCCGATTTTGGTGCCGTAGAAGGCCAGGCGATTATTTACCGAACGCACCGTCGCACCGGGCTGCACGCGCACGCGGGCGCCGTTGTCTAAGACTTCGATGTCGCGGAAGTGCTTGCGGACGTCGACAAGCATGCCCTCGCCCCCGCCCTGGCCCGAGAGCGACGAGCCTCCCGAGCGCAGGATAACGGGCACCCCGGTGCGACGGCTGGCGCGAAAGACGGCGGCGACGTCCGCTGCGCTGCGCGCCTGGATCACCGCCTGCGGGGTGTAGAGGTAGTGCGACGCGTCGTTGGCGTACTTGACGCGGTCGATCAGTCGCGTGCTCACCGTCTCCGCGGTACCGATTTCCGCCTCGAGGGCGGCGGTGAGCGCGGCTGAAGATACCGCGCTCGTTTGGTGATTCGAAACAGGTTCTTTGCCGGAAGTGATGACCGTCATACCGTTCGAGCCTAGTGCGTCCAAGGCGGGCGGTGGCGGTTTTTCGATGAACGGAACGACAAACCCCCCGCCACCCCCGCGCCTCCGGGACTCCGACGCGGACGACGGAATGCTCCCCGTAGCCAGCCGGTTACACTACTCAGCAGCTCAAATCCCGGCCCAGAAAGGATCCCCATGCCGCTCGGAGACGGCCCGCTTATCGTCCAATCGGACAACACGGTCCTGCTCGAGGTTTCACACCCGGACGCGCCGAAGGCCCGCGCCGCGCTCGCCCCGTTCGCCGAGCTTGAGCGCGCGCCCGAGCACATTCACACCTACCGGATCACCCCGCTCGCGCTGTGGAACGCGCGCGCCGCCGGCTTCGACGCCGAGCAGGCCGTGGACACGCTCGAGCGGTACTCGCGCTTCCCCGTCCCGCAGCCGTTGCTCATCAGCGTCGCGGAGACGATGGCGCGCTACGGCCGCCTCAAGCTCTTCCAACACCCCGCCCACGGCCTCGTCCTCGAGGCGGATGAGCCCGCGCTGCTCACCGAGGTCACCCGCAGTAAAAAGGTTCGCCCGCTCATCGGCTCGCTTATCGACGCCACCTCCGTCCCCGTCCACCCGTCCGCCCGCGGCCAGATCAAACAGGAACTGACCAAGCTCGGGTGGCCCGTCGAGGACCTCGCCGGCTACGTCGACGGCGAATCGCACCCGATCCAGCTCAACCAGGACGGCTGGGCCTTGCGCGACTACCAGCAGTACGCCACCGAATCCTTCTGGGAAGGCGGCTCCGGCGTGGTCGTCCTGCCCTGCGGCGCTGGCAAAACGATCGTGGGCGCGGCCTCCATGGCGCAGGCGCAGACCACCACGCTGATCCTGGTGACCAACACCGTGGCCGGCCGCCAATGGCGCGACGAACTCCTGCGACGCACCTCGCTGACTCCGAACGAGATCGGCGAGTACTCCGGCGAGAAGAAGGAAATCCGCCCGGTCACCATTGCCACGTACCAGGTCGTGACCCGCAAGACCAAGGGCGAATACCGCGCCCTCGAGCTCTTCGACTCCCGCGACTGGGGCCTCATCATTTACGACGAAGTCCACCTCCTCCCCGCCCCCGTCTTCCGCATGGCCGCCGACCTGCAGTCGCGCCGCCGCCTCGGGCTGACCGCCACGCTCGTACGCGAGGACGGCCGCGAAGACGACGTCTTCTCCCTCATCGGCCCGAAGCGCTACGACGCGCCGTGGAAGGAACTCGAGATGGCCGGCTACATCGCCACCGCTGAGTGCGTCGAGGTCCGCACCGCCCTCACGCGGGAGGAGCGCCTGACCTACGCCACGGCGGAGACCCGGGAGCGGTACCGGCTCGCGGCGTGTTCGAAGGGGAAGCTGGGGGCCGTCGATAAGCTGCTTGCCCAGCACGAGGGCCAGCAAACGCTCATCATCGGGGCGTACGTGGACCAGCTTGAGGAGTTCGCCGCGCGCATCGACGCGCCACTCGTGGACGGCAAAACGAGCACGAAGAAGCGCGAGCAGGCGTTCCAGGCCTTCCGCGACGGCGAAGTATCCACGCTCGTGGTGTCCAAGGTGGCGAACTTCTCCATCGACCTGCCCGAGGCGGCCGTTGCAATCCAGGTCTCCGGCACGTTCGGCTCGCGCCAGGAGGAGGCACAGCGGCTCGGCCGGCTGCTCCGCCCCAAGCACGACGGCACCGAGGCCGTCTTTTACACCGTGGTCGCGCGCGACACGCTCGACGCCGAGTACGCCGTGCACCGCCAGCGCTTCCTCGCCGAGCAGGGCTATGCCTACAGATTGGTCGACGCCGCCGACCTATAGACTGGTCGCCCATGAGCACGTTTCACTTCGACGTTGACGAGGAATATGCCAAGCAGCACAACGAACTGCTCCGTGACACCAAGAGCATGGTGCTCTCCGGCATCGCGCTCTTCGTCCTCAGTATCGCCGGCGGCATCGCCGCGTGGATCTTCATCGACCCGACGTCGCCGTGGCGCCTCCTCGGCTCCGTCGGCCTGATCCTGTTTGGCGTCATGATGCTCATCGTCGCACTCATGTTGCCGAAGTCAGTGGGCAAGACGCAGACGCTTTACGACGCCCACCCGCTCGCCCCCGCCATCATCACCGAAAATGTCGGGACGACCCTCACCTTGACCGCGCTGGTGAACATGAACGCCTCCGACCGCGGCCCCGCCCGCTGGGCACTCACGTCCCGCGTGGTCAAGCGCATCCCCAACACCCACGACACGGTGGGCACGAAGGTCCCCGTCGTCGCCGTTGGCGGCCAGCGCTCCACCCGCGACAAGAACACCTGGCAGGTCATCACCCCGATGCCCATCGCCTGGGCGACCCCGGACTCCAAGGAAATCTCGCGCGCACGCGCCACGATCCCGCAGGACCAGTGGCAGCGCCTGGAGAAGGCGCGCAAGGACTCCGAGCTGGTCACTGCCGCGAAGAACACCCTCGTGGAACTCTAGGGAGTTCTTCGCCGCCCAGGACGCACAACGCCTGCCTTCACTTGGTGGAGGTGGGCGTTGTGGAGTTCAGTCCTCTTGAGTAGGACAAAGTTATCAGCGGATCAGGGGTTGCCCGAGGGACAGCCAATCCTGATGTCGGGTGGGCTTTCTGCACCGTCATAGGAGCCACTATCACCGGGGCAACAGTAGCCCCGAGCCACCACAAGAAACGCAGTAATCGCATAAAGTTCCATTACACGTGGTGCAGATAGGCTCGCGGCAGCGTGTGTACTTAACGATCAAATACAGGAGGACTCATGAACGGGCACAAAATATCTCCCAATGCGATTGTCGTTGCACTATTCGGGCTGGCAATTTCGAGTTATGTCGCCATCACAAACAAGTCGATCCTCGGATTCATCATCCTCATGCTGCTCACCATAGTTGCAGCTGTACTGGTTAATCGCGTCAAAAACAGTCATCAAGAATAACCAGGAAGTAAAGTCGTCTGCCCGACGCTGCCCCGACTTCTACTCTGCGGTCGCAGGGTGTTCGCCGGCTCGGGGTGGCCTTCGTCTGGCTCGGTGTTTCGGTGGGGTGTGGTGTCGGGTGTTTGACGAGAAGACCGTGTGTTTGATGGCCGCTGTGTGTGTTTGACGAGAAGGGGGTGACGAATTCACGGACCTCGTCTCGCATCTTCGTCACGGAGATCTCGTCAGATAGCCGCCCTACTGACTGCACGCGGGGTTGGGCGGTGCGCCAGCACGCGTGAACCGGGTGGCAACAGCAACGCCAGGCGATCGCGCGGCAGAGAGTGTCCGCCTAGCCATTGCCCGGGTATTCAACCGGGTGGCACTCTGCGACGCCAGCGTAGGCACCACGGCGGTCCACGCTCCCCATTTACTCTGCGGTCGCAGAGTAAAGCCCCCGGCACGGCCACAGCTTGGTCTGCGATGGTTGTGAGACTTCGGCGCGGGCTGCGTTATATGGAGCTAGCTCCATTTGGACGGTGGCGCCGGTAAATACCCTGGTCGCATCCGTCTGGTGGCCGCAGATGGAGCTAGCGCCATGTGCGCTCGGCTCACCGGTAAAAGCCCAGGTCGGATGTGTCCGGTCGGTGTAGATGGAGCTAGCGCCAAGTACGCACGCCTCGTGGGTCGGCCGAGCCCCCGCCATTGATGCCCGTCACAGACGGCAGCTGACAACGGCTACTCCCCGGCGGCAGGTTACGCGTCTCGGCGGGCCAGGCTCCCCCCACCCTGCTACGCGCACAGGAAAACGCCCCGGCCACAAAGGGCGGTGCGGATCAACACATGATCCCACCACCCCCGGGGCCGGGGCGCACACACAATTATTCAATTATTTATAGTTATTGGGTCGGCGGTAACCTACTCTCCCACACCCTCCCGAGTGCAGTACCATCAGCGCGGGCGGGCTTAGCTTCCGGGTTCGGAATGGGACCGGGCGTTTCCCCGCCGCCATCAACCACCGACACACCCAA
>NZ_NSGK01000016.1:0-30837 GCF_002285085.1 Corynebacterium sp. NML 150383
AAGACTGCACCGTACCAGCCACACGCTGCCAGGCGCACCACATGAGCGAACACCGCCACGGCGGCGAGACCACGCCTGCGAACCTTGGTTGGTTGTGCCAGTACCACAACTCGCAGGCCGCGACCGGCGCCCGGGGCCACACCGAACGGCGGGACGGACAGATCTATTACGTCTCGCCATACGGAAACGCCACCCCCACCGGCACCGACCACACCGCCCGCGCGCCGCACCGAAGACCCGCGCATTAGCCACCGCATGCGCCAGCGCCCCTGGCGCATACACGCATGCCCGAAAGGCGGCGGCCTACAGGCCGGCGAACGGGCTGCGCAGCGGGTCGAACGGCTCGATGGTGCGGTCCACCTCGCCGGTGGCGATCTGCTTGGCCAGCATCTTGCCCGACACCGGGCCGAGGACGATGCCCCACATGCCGTGGCCGCCGTTGGTGTACACGTTGGGCACCTTGGTCGCGCCGACGAGCGGCAGGCCGTCCGGGGTCACGGGGCGCGAGCCGACCCACTCGTCCTGGCGGTCGTCCCAGTCGATGCCGCGGAACATCGGCTTCGTCGCATGGATCATGGAGGCGACGCGGCCCGGCTGGAACGCCTCGTCGGGGCCCCGGAACTCCATCGTGCCCGCCACGCGCAGGCGGCCCTGGTACGGCGTGCAGGCGATCTTCTGTTCCGGTAAGTAGACGGGGCACTCGGGCACGGTCTCTGTCTCTACGCTGAACGAGTAGCCGCGCCCCGCCTGCACCATGGTGGTGACGCCCAGCTCGCGCGCCAGTGCGGGCATCCACGCGCCGGTGGCGATCACGACGACGTCGGCAGGCTTCCATTCGCCCGTGGACAGCTGCACGGCCGGTTTGCGGGTGGAGGTCACCTTCGTCACTTCGGCGCCGGTGGTGATGGTGCCGCCGCGCGCGGTGAACGAGTCGGCGATGGCCTGGCAGTAAGGACCGGGCTCGATGAAGCGTTGGCCTTGCATGCGGTAGATCGCCTTGACATTGTCGGTGAGCATGGGGGCGTGCTCGCGGGCGTCGTCAAGCGAAATCGGCTCGAACGGGATCTCCTGGCCGTGGCGGATGGCCCCGTCGACCTCCTTGAGGAAGCCCTTGGCCTGCGACTGTGACTCGAAGCCGATGATGTACGGCGAGCGGTAGGACTTTGAGGTCACGCCGCCCGCTTCGAGGTCGTCGAAGGCGGCGAGCGAGGCCATGTCGGCAGGGGTCAGGCCGGCCATGGTCTTGTCCCACGCGCGCTGCGTGGCGTGCGCCATGAACTGCGCGCAGAACGCCCACAGCTTCGGGTCGACGCGCACGGGGACGGAGAGCGCGGCGTTGCGATCGAAGAGCGCGGTCGGCCCGTACGCCCAGAGGCTGGAGTTGGACAGCGGGATCGTCTTGCCGGGCGCGAGCCAGCCGGCGTTGCCCCACGAGGAGCCGCCCGCGACGCCAATTTTGTCTACGACCTCAACGTCGTACCCGTATTCCTGCAGGAACCATGCGGTGGACAGGCCTGTCATGCCTGCGCCGATCACGAGCGCACGAGTCAATTGTGTTACTCCTCACAAATTGTCGGATTGTGTTTGGAACAACAATGTACCGCAAGCCAGTGAGGTGAATGTCACGTTCGCTGGGTGAATTTTACGCACTGCATATTGTGCAAGTTATGCAGCGGCGCGCATGAAAAGCCCAGCTCACGTACCTGTCTATCCACAGAAAAGGGGCATGCTTATCGACGCCACGCCACCCCCAAAAGAGCTACCCCTCCCGCAATTCCAAAGATTGGAGGCGGACCTCTCCCGCCTCATCGGAGGCGTCCAAGTCCACGACGCCGTGGAATTGGAACGCGTTGTCGTCCTCCGGGTCCTTGAGGATCTGGGTGACCTCCCAGGTGCGCCCGGTGGTGTCGCCAAGCCGGAAGTACTCGGGTCCACGAGCGTCGGGACCGGTGTCGACGTCGTCGTACTCGTCGAAGTAGTCGTCCATCCCTGCGGGGAAGTCGGGGCGCGCGTCCGGGTCAAGGTAGTCGAACATCTCGTCCAGCTCGCGCTCCTTCTCCAGCGCGAAAAGTTCGGCGAGGCGGAAGAAGGCGTTGCGGACCATGATGGTGAAGGCGCGCCGGTTGGCGGTGAGGGCGTTCGGGTCCTCGACACCGAACGCCAGCTCGCGGTCCAGCGTCGCCTGGTCGATGGGGGAGTCTTCGTCGGCCATGTGCGCCCATTCGTCGATAAGCGACGAGTCCACCTGGCGGATCAACTCCCCGAGCCACACGATGATGTCTTCGAGCTCCTCGTTCATGTTGGCTTCGGGGATGGAATGGGACAGCGTGCGCCACGCGTCGGTGAGGTAGCGCAGCACCACGCCCTCGCTGCGCGCGAGGCCGTACGTGGCGATGAGGTCGGAAAACGTCATGGCGTGTTCGATCATGTCGCGCACGACGGACTTCGGCGCGAGCTCGAACTCTTTCGCCCACGGGTTGCCCTGGCAAAAGGTGTCGAAGGCCTCGTCGAGTTCGTCAGCAAGCGGCTTCGGGTAGGTGACGTCCTCGATGAGCGCCATGCGCTCGGTGTAGTCCACGCCGTCCGCCTTAAGCGCGGCGATTTCCTCGCCGCGGGCGGCGGATTGCTGTGCCTGGAGGAGCTGGCGGGGGTCGTCGAGAATTGCTTCAAACGTCGAGATGACGTCGAGCGCGTAGGTGTCGGACTCGGGGTCCAAGATGGTGAGGAACGCGAGCGCGAACGGTGACAACGGCTGGTTGAGCGCAAAGTCGCGGTCCAGTTCCCGGGTGAGCGTGTAGGGGCGGAATGCGGGCGAGTCGGGCGTGCGCTCGACGACGCCCGCGTTGATCAGCCCGCGGAACAAGTCGACCGCGGTGAGGATGTCTCGGTTCTGCTTCGCCCGCGAGTCGTGGTTGGTGCGCAGCAGGTGGCGCATGTGCTCGTAGCCGTCGCCCGGGCGGGCCACCACGTTGAGCAGCATCGAGTTGGACACGCTGAACTGGCTGGTCAGCTCCTCCGGCTCCGCGGTGGTGAGCCGGTTGAACGTGTCCTCGGACCAGGAGACCTCGCCGTCGCGGGCGGACTTCTTCCGCAGCTTCTTGCGCTTCTTCGGGTCGTCGCCGGCCTTCCTGCGCAGCTTCACGTTCTCAATCTCGTGCTCCGGCGCCTCCACAACGACAGTGCCCTCCGTGTCGTAGCCGGCGCGCCCGGCCCGGCCGGCAATCTGGTGGAACTCGCGGGATTTGAGGATGCGCTGGCGCGTCCCGTCGTACTTGGCCAGGCCGGTCATCACCACGGTGCGGATCGGCACGTTAATGCCCACGCCCAGCGTGTCGGTACCACAGATCACTTTGAGAAGGCCGGTTTGTGAGAGCCGCTCCACCAAGCGGCGGTACTTGGGCAGCATGCCGGCGTGGTGGATACCGATGCCGCGCCGCACCAGCTTGGACAGCGTCTTGCCAAAGGTTGTGGTGAAGCGGAACGAGCCGATCTCTTCGGCGATGCGCCGCTTCTCCTCGTCGGTGATGATCTTCAGGCTGGTCAGCGCCTGGGCGCGCTCGGTAGCTTCGCGCTGGGAGAAGTGGACGACGTAGATGGGGGCTTTGCCATCGTCGAGAAGCTGCTCGATCGTCTCGTGGACCGGGGTGAACACGTAGTGGAAATCGAGCGGCACGGGGCGCTCGGACCCGCCGACGTAGGTGGTTTGGCGGCCCGTGCGTGAGGTGAGGTCTTGCTCCAGCCAGGCGGTGTCGCCGAGCGTTGCAGACATGAGCAGGAACTGCGCCTTCGGCAGCTCGAGGAGCGGTACCTGCCAGGCCCAGCCGCGGTCGGGCTCGGAGTAATAGTGGAACTCGTCCATGACCACCTGGTCTATCTTCGCGTCCTTGCCCTCGCGCAGGGCAATATTTGCGACGATCTCCGCCGTCGCCGCGATAATCGGCGCAGACCCGTTGACCGTCGCGTCGCCGGTCATCATGCCGACGTTTTCGGCGCCGAAGATCTCGCACAGGGCGAAGAACTTCTCGCTGACCAGCGCCTTGATCGGCGCGGTGTAGAACGTGCGCTGCCCGCGGGTCAGGGCGATGAAGTGCGCCGCGTTGGCCACCATGGACTTGCCGGACCCGGTGGGGGTGGCGAGGATGACGTTGTCACCGGCGAGCAGCGCGAGCGACGCTTCCTCTTGCGCCGGGTACAGCGAGATGCCGCGGGACGAGGTCCAGGAGAGGAAGGAGTCCCACGCGGCTTCGTCGAGAAGCGGTGCGGGGACGTCGGCGAGATCGGCGAGCATGTCAGATAAAGTCACGCTCACCACCGTAGCCGAGGGGCGAAACCTACTCGTCGTCGTCCGGTTTTTCCGGGTCTGCAGGGTCTTCAGGGTCGATGAGGAAGTGGTCCATCAGCAAATTGTTCTCATCGTCGCCGAACGGCAGGCTCAGCTGCTGTTCGTCCTGGCCGAGCACGCGGTCGCGGTCCTCGATGGCGGTGAGATAGTTCTCAAACGCGTCGCTGATCTCCTCGCCGCTCGGCACCTGCGCCTCGCCCGGCATCATGGCCTGCGGGTGGCGCTCGCGGTAGTCACTGATCTCCTTGTCGTAGTGCTCCTCCAGCGCGTGGACTACGTGGGCGATCTCGTCGGAACCGGCCATCTGCTCGGCCAGCTGCTGCGACACCCGCGTGATGTCCGACTCCAGCGCGCGCAGCGGGAACTTCAGCTTGGTCGCGTCCTCGATGGACTGGAGCAGCTGGAACGTCGCGTGCGGGTACGGGGACGACGCCACGTAGTGGGGCACGTGCGCTGTGAACCCGGCGACGGGCTTGCCGCGCTTGTGCAGGGCGCGCTCGATGAGGATCGATGCAGAGCCGGGCACCGTGACCATGCCGTCGAAGGTGTACATGTTGCCCACCAGCTCGCTGCTGTTGCCGTGTGCCGAGACGACCAGCGGGCGGGTGTGCGGGGCGCCCATCGGCGCCGCGTAGAGGCAGATCGTCTGCGCGACGCCGAAGCGCTGCGCCAGGTCGCTCACGGCCTCGCTGAACGCCTCCCACCGCAGGTCGGGCTCGGGGCCGGACAGGAGGAGGAAGGAGCGCCCTGCTTCGTCACGAAGCACGCGCAGGTCCAGCTGCAGGTCATCGATGTCCGTGATCTCGTGCTGCGCGATGGTCACCGCGGGGCGGCGCGAGCGGTAGTCAATGAGCTCATCGTTGCTAAACGTGGCGAGCGTGCGGGAGTCCAGCGCCGCCTTGAGGTGCTCGGCGGCTCCCTCGACGGCGTGGCCGGCGTCGGCGTAACCCTGCATTGCCACCACGAGCGCCGGGCCGTTCGCGGATTCCTCGCCGACGGAGGGCGCCGGGTATTCCAGTTCATACATGCGAGACGTATCAGACATGTGCTTCCTCCCAAATGATCTCGCGGTACGCCATATTGCCCGGACAAATGCCGGGTGGCGTACCTTTTCGCATTATCAAAGACAACTACGCCAGGGGTGAAACTATTCCACGCGTCCCGCGCCAAGGTGGCAACAATGATACCGCAGCAAAGAAGTTTCCCGGACGAGGGAACCGAGGCGGTGCTTTTTGCGTCCAATATGTATGAAGCAATCACGAAACTTTGACGCCAATGACCACCGCCCCAACAACCCGCCGTACGGCCCCGCCGAACTCATCGCCTGCATCCCAGGCGCGCTCGGCTTCTACCCGCAAGAATCCCTCGTCCTCATTGGCCTGAGTCACGCCGGCGAGGACTCCACCTCGTACACGGTCGGCCCGATCGTGCGCGCTGATCTGGCGAGTGAGGAGCAGATTGCGTTCGGGCTGCGGGCGCTTTTCGACGCCCACCAGGACCTCCACCTCGCCGTCATCATCACCCGCATCCCGAACTCGGATTTGGCGATGGAAACCGCCTACTTCCTCCAGTCCCTGGATACCCAGCTCGACCTCCCGCCGCTCGCCGCGTGCTGGCACGTCTCCGAGATCGCCGCGGGCACGCCCTACACCCTGCTTTTCGACGCCACCAGCCCCCAACTCTTCCCCGCACACCACGAGCGCACCGCCGCCCCCGCCTCGTACTTCTCCGGCACCGTGCCGTCGATCGTGCACGCGCCAACCATGCGCGGATTGCTTGACAACGGCATGCTTCCAGAGCTTCGTCGCGAGGACATGCACCTCTTCTTCGAATCCGACAATTCCGGCGACCTGCGCCGATGCCGCGCGCTTTACGACGCCGCGTATCACTCCGGCCGCCGTCTCATCCAACAACTCGCGCCGCACCCGGCAGGCGCCGGCGAGGGCTGCGGCGACAGGTGGGACGCCATCAACCTGATCGAGGACGGCTGCGTGACGCTCATCCATGGCGGCGCGGGCAACCCGGAGTTTCCGGCGGGGACGTCACGCCGGCCGCTGCAGTTGAGCGACTGCTTCCGCGACGACGAGGAGATCGTCCTGCTGGCCTCGCTGCTGTCCCGCAGTAAGCTGCGCGATTGTCTCGTCGAAGACGTCCTCGAGCACTCCGCGACGGCCGCTCAGGCGCTGCTGCTCATCGCGCGAAACTTTACGGGTGTTATCCGCGCGAATGCGCTGAGCTTGTGGGCGCTCGCAGCGGCGGCGTCGGGCCTGGAGCCGTGGGCGTTCGCGGCGCTGCGCGCGGCCCAGGACGAGGTGCCAGGGCATTCGCTGTCCGCGGTGCAGCGCCAGCTGATGGCGATCGGCGAGTGGCAAGGGATGGTCAACACCGCACTCGCCGGGTGCCGCGAGTCGTGGGACGACCTGCTCCGCGAGCAGGCGGCGTGACTCAAGCACCCCCGTGGCGGGCGGAGGTGAAGTCCCACGCGTCTTGGACGATGGTGCGCAGGTCGGTGCGCGTGGGGTTCCAGCCCAGCTGGCGCTTGATCTTGTCCGAAGAGGCGATGAGCACGGCCGGGTCGCCGGCGCGGCGGGGTGCGACCTCGGCCGGGATCTCGTGGCCGGTGACCTCGCGGCACATCTCGACGACCTGGCGGACGGAGTAGCCGTCGCCGGAGCCAAGGTTGTAGATCTCGTGGGTGCCTGGGGTATTCGCCTCGAGTGCGAGCACGTGGGCGTCGGCAAGATCCCTCACGTGGATGTAATCGCGAACGCAGGTGCCGTCGGTGGTGGGCCAGTCGTCGCCGAACATCTTGATGGCGTCGCGCTGGCCGAGGGCAACCTGCAGCACGATGGGGATGAGGTGCGTCTCGGTGCGGTGACGCTCGCCGTAGTCGCCGTACGCGCCGGCAACGTTGAAGTACCGCAGACTCGTCGCGCCGATGCCGTAGGCCTGGCAGTAGGAGGTGATGGCGTAATCGATGGACAGCTTCGTCGCCCCGTAGGTGTTGGTGGGGCGGGTTGGGGCGTCCTCGGTGATGGGCACTGCCTCCGGCTCGCCATAGGTGGCGGCGGTGGAGGAGAACACGAGCGAGTGCACGCCGTGTGCGCGCATCGCGTTGAGCAAGGTGAGTGAGACCTCGAGGTTGTCGCGCCAGTACTCGGCGGGAACCTCCATGGATTCGCCGACCAGCGAGCGGGCGGCGAAGTGGAGCACGCCGTCGACGTCGCCGGCGGACAGGACGCGGTCGATGACGTCGGAAATATGGCCCTCGACCAACGTTGCCCCGTTGGGGACGGCGTCGCGGTTGCCGGTGCTGAAGTCGTCGATGACGATGACGTCGTGGCCAGCCTCGACGAGCACAGCAGCGCATACGCTGCCCACGTAGCCGGCACCGCCGGTGACTACAAGCTTCACGGGTTAATCCTCCACTGGGGTGACGCGCAGTGCGTGCGCGAGTTCGGGTGAGAGTTCGACGCGTTCGCCGTCCTTGGTGGTGAGCATGATCGCGCCACCGTCGTGCTGCTCGAGGGTGACCTGCGAGCCGACGAAGGACGCGACGCCGACAGTCGGGGAGACGGTTGCGGAGAGCTGCTGCAAGATCTCGCTCACTTGCACCACCGTCACCTCGGTCGGGCCGTCGAGCTCGAGGTCGCTCGCGCGGGTGCCGTACGCGGTTTCGGAGCTCGGCGTGGCGTCGAGCTCTTCCAACGCCGGGATCGGGTTGCCAAACGGGGAGCGGGTCGGGTTGCCCAGCACGGCGACGACGCGGCGCTCCACGTCCTCGCTCATGACGTGCTCCCATCGGCACGCTTCGTCGTGGACCTGCGCGATGTTGAGCTGTAGGACGTCGGTCAGCAGCAGCTCGGCCAGGCGGTGCTTGCGCATCACTGCGGTGGCGCGCTGGCGCCCCGCCGGGGTAAGCGCGAGGGAGCGGTCCGGCTGGACCACGAGCAGGCCGTCGCGCTCCATGCGCGAGACCGTTTGCGAGACGGTCGGGCCGGATTGCTCAAGGCGCTCCGCGATGCGCGCGCGCAGCGGCGTGATGCCTTCTTCCTCTAGCTCGTACACAGTTCTCAAGTACATCTCGGTCGTGTCGACGAGATCACGCATGCTGCCTCTCCCTCTGAGTCACTCTGTGCAGACGGTCTGCGCGAGTCATTTCGCGCACAGACCATCCAAGCCCTGCAAGTGTACGCGCGGTGCACTAGGCGTAGTCGCGCAGCCGGTCGGCGCGGTCGCCGACGCGCAACTTGGCCATAACCTCGCGCTCAATTTGGCGCACGCGCTCGCGCGACAGGCCGAACTGGCGGCCAATCTGGTCCAAGGTGCGCGGCACGCCGTCGGTCAGGCCGTAGCGCAGGCGAATCACGTCCTGTTCGCGTTCCTCCAGGCCTGCGATGATGTCCTCGATGTCGTCGTGGCGCAGGGTCGAGACCACAGCGTCTTCGGCGTCCGTCGCCTCAGCGTCCTCGATAAAGTCACCGAGCGGCGCCTCCTCGTCCGCGCCGACAGGCATATCCAGGCTCACCGGGTCGCGCGACTGGCGCAGCAGCATCTCAATCTTGGACTCCTCGATGCCGGACTCCTCGGAGAGCTCCTCATTCGTAGGTTCGCGGCCCAGGGACTGGTACATCTCGCGGCGGATGCGCGAGAGCTTATTCACCTGCTCCACCAAGTGGACTGGTAGGCGAATCGTGCGCGACTGGTCCGCCATCCCGCGTGTGATGGCCTGGCGGATCCACCAGGTGGCGTAGGTGGAGAACTTGAACCCCTTGGCGTAGTCGAACTTTTCCATGGCACGGATCAGCCCGAGGTTGCCTTCCTGGATCAGGTCCAGCAGCGGCATTCCGCGCCCCGTATACCGTTTTGCCAGCGAGACCACGAGGCGCAGGTTGGCTTCCAGCAGGTGTGAGCGCGCTTTGCGCCCTTCCTTGGCCAGGATCTTCATGTCACGCTTCTTGGCGCGGGTGAGCGTGACCTCCGGGTCGTCCAGCAGGTGCTGGGCGTAAAGGCCTACCTCGATCTGCTGGGCCAGCTCGACCTCTTCCTCAGCGTTCAACAGGGCCGTTTTGCCGATACCGTTGAGGTACACGCGCACGAGGTCCGCCGACGGATTGTCATTGGTCTGATTTCGGCGGCTACCGCGGTCAACGTTTTCTTCGTTGCCCGCATCACGAGCGTGGTCCGGCTGAGTCATGAAGAGCTGCCTCCTTGAAAGGGGTTCGAACCGTAAGTTCAGTCTTATAGATCAAACGGAGCAACGCTCCCGATTGTTCCGGCTGAGCGTAAATATTATGCAACGCGCGTCTGCCTCGCTCGACTCTCAGCATCACTCCAGGAACTTCTTCCCTAGAACGTGGGTAGCGGCCAGATTGCGTCCCGTGTCACGCCTCGACGAGGACCGTGAACGGCCCGCTGTTGACGCTCGCCACGTCCATCATCGCGCCGAACCGGCCCTCTTCGACCGTGATGCCGCGGCCGCGGAGCTCCTCTGCGATCTTGGCAATTACCGGTGCAGCTACCTCGCCCGGCGCCGCGTCCGCCCACGACGGCCTGCGTCCCTTCGCCGTACGCCCCATGAGGGTGAACTGGCTGACCAGGAGGACGGGCGCGCCGGCGTCCTGGGCGGAGCGCTCGCCGTCGAGAATGCGCAGCTCCGCGATCTTGCGGGCCATCTTCTCCCAAGCGTCCTCCGCGTCGTCGCGGCCCACGCCGACGAGGGCGAGGATGCCGCCGGTTTCGGGGCAGTCGATCGCCCCGACGACCTCCCCGTCGACGGTGACAGAAGCACTCTCCACTCGCGTCAGTACAGCTTTCATCAGGACTCCTTCGCAATAATCTCAGCGGGCAGGACGAGGCCGTGGCGCACACAATCCACCACAATCGCCGCTGCGTTGTTCTCAAGGCGTGTGTGTTCCGCCGGGTCATCGACGCCTTGCGACGCCACCAGCAACCCCACCACCTCGCGCAGGGGCAACCCCTGTGGGTGGAGGCCAGAGAGAATCGAGACGACACCGTCGTCGACCTCGTGGGTAAAGCGCGGTCCGTCAGTACGCGAAACCCTCGTGACTCGCTGCGCAAAGCCCATCCCGGCCTCGGCGTCGGCGACGCTCACCCTTTCCAGCGCCACGCCCGGGCGGACCATGTACGCGGCATCCAGGATGTCGTCGGTGCCCCTGCCGCGCAGCCATTCGGCCCTGGTGAAGTACTCGTCCACCTCCGGCCCGAGGGGATCCGTGAACGGGTGCGAGAGGTCTTCGGCGGTAATCTCGGTGGGGTTATCGCCGATCTCGCGGAGGAAGATCCACCCGAACCCGATGGCCTCGACGTCGTTGTCGCGGAAGTGTGCAAGCCAGCGCTCGGTGCGCTCGACGGCCTCTGGGGAGCGGACGTCGACCGATTCATCAGCAAGCCAGGTAGAGACGTACTGGCCCGGGTCGACAACATCGCGTTCCAGGACCCAGGCGCTCACACCGCGGGAGGGCAGCCACGAAGCAACGCGCGAGCGCCAGCTCTCGCCGGTGCGGTGGACCCACGCACCGAGGATGCACGCGGTCGCGCCCTCCGCCAGGTGTGCGGGGGCCTGGCCGACAACGAGCTCGGTTGCCCCGTCGAGCGACAACCCCGAATCGCGGTACACGTGGCCCACCTCGGGCAGTCCCACCACGAACGGCGGGTTCGCTACGATCCGGTCGAAGCGCTCGTCGGCAACCGGCTCGAACCACGGGCCCTGGCGCAGCTCGACGTTGTCGATCCGGTTCGCAGCGAGCGTCGCGCGAGCCAGCTCCAGGGCGCGCGGGTGCACATCCGTCGCCACCACGCGCTGCGCAACCCCTGCCTGCGCCACCGCCTGCACCCCCGAGCCGCAACCGAGGTCCAGTACCGTGCCAACCGGCGTCTCCGGCGAGGCGCTGAGCAGCGAGAGCGACGCCGCCCCAACGCCCAGGACGTGGTCGGGCCCCGGCACGTGCGCGGTCATCGACGCATCCAGGTCCGACACGATCAGTCGGTCCTGCCCCGCGAGGACGTGGGGGCGCAGGTCGAGGGCCACGGCGAACCGGTCGTTGGCGGCGGGGCGGATCACGGTGGCGTCGAGAAGCATGCGCACGAGGTCAGGTGTAAGGAGCTCGTCGAGCTGGGCTTGCGACGCCGGCTCGCGCACCAAGAAGAAACGGATCAGGCGCGACAGCGGCGAAGCATCACAGGCGGCGAGCACGACGCCTGGCTCGCCACGGTAGAGCGCCGCAGTCGCGTGGGGACCGAGGTGCTCGGCGATGCCGTCGGCGGTAAAACCGGACGGCGCGAGGGCGTCGGCAAGCGCGCGCACGGCGCTGGGAAGAGACTCGGGGAGCGGTTCGAGAGGCATTGGCTACTCCTTGCTGGCGTCGGGATCGGACTCGATGATAGTGGGGGAGCGGTCGGCGCCAGAGCGCGATTGGCCTGCCTCCAACTGCGCTCGGGCCTGCGCAGCGAGCCGGGCCTCCTCGCGGGCGAGCGCAGGCTTGTACACGTTTTTGTCCCGCTTATCGCGCGCCTCGCCCTGGCCATTGGCAATCATGACGGAGATCCACGGCACCGGGATCGAAATGGAGAAGAAAAGGGCGGCGAACCACCAATGGCCCAGCATCGCGCACAGGACGGAGATGGCGATCAGTGGCACGCGCGCACCCTGCCACAACAGATACTGCTTTTCGCGGCTCTGCAGATCCTGCTCGTGGGTCCGCGTTGCGTCGGTGATGAGCGCGCGCCGGGAGCGCCTCGGGCGGAGCCGGCGGCGGGGCTGCTCCTCGCCCGGCTGGGCGTCGATCGTGTGCGGGTGCGGACCGGGCACGCCCGACTCGGGTTGGTGGAAGGTGTGGTCAGATCCGCTCATAACGCAAAGGGTAGCGGGGCATTGCAAATTCCGACCCACTTTGGGGCATGATGGAAGGCGTGAATACGACGACGAAGACTCTTGAGCGCCCCGACCTCCGGGAGGACACCTCGTCAACCACGGAGGACGGCAAGGAAAAGTTTTTCCACTACGTGCGGAAGGACCAAATCGTGGATTCCGCGATCTCTGGGAAGCAGGTTGTCGCGCTCTGCGGAAAGAAGTTCTCTGTAAAGAAGCAGGCCAAGCCGGGGTCCCCGGTTTGTGCCGATTGCCAGCGGATTTATGAGGGGCTGCGCCGCAAGTGACAGCGTCGACACCAGGGCCTCAGCTCCGTAAATGGCAGCAAGAGGCCCTTGATTCGTTTCTGCGTACAAAACCGCGCGACTTCATGGCCGTGGCAACGCCGGGCGCGGGAAAGACGACGTTCGCGCTGACGCTGGCGAGCACCCTCTTGGCCGACCGCACGGTGCAGCGGCTCATTGTGGTCGTGCCGACGGAGCACCTGAAGCACCAGTGGTCGGAGTCGGCCAAGCGCTTCGGGTTGTCGCTGGACCCCAACTTCACCAACTCGTCCGCGGTGAACCCCTCCTACGACGGCATCGTGGTCACCTACGCGCAGGTGGGCATGCACCCGTTCAAGCACCACGCAGTCGCGTCGGCGCGGCGCAGCTTGGTCATCCTGGACGAGATCCACCACGCCGGCGACTCGAAGAGCTGGGGCGACGGCGTCTATGAGGCGTATAATGACGTGGAGCACCGACTCGCGCTCACCGGTACGCCGTTCCGCTCCGATGACTCGCAGATCCCATTCGTGCGCTACAACGAGGACGGCGAGGGGCACCTCGTCTCCGAGGCCGATTACACCTACGGCTACTCGCACGCGCTCAAAGACGGTGTCGTGCGCCCCGTTGTCTTCCTCGCCTACAGCGGGGAGACAGAATGGCGGGATTCCGCGGGCGAGGAATACTCAGCCCGCCTCGGTGAACCGCTCAACGCGGAGCAAACGGCACGCGCGTGGAAGACGGCACTGGACCCGAAGGGGGACTGGATCCGGCTCGTGCTGCAGGCCGCGCACACGCGCCTGACCAAGATCCGCGCCAACATGCCGGACGCGGGCGGGCTGGTCATCGCCACGAACAAAACCACGGCGCGCGCCTACGCCAAGATGCTCGAGGGGATCTCCAGCACGCCGGTCACGGTGGTGCTTTCCGACGAGCCCGGGTCCTCCGACCGCATCGAGGAGTTTTCGGCGTCCCGCGACGAGTGGATGGTGGCGGTGCGAATGGTTTCCGAGGGCGTCGACGTCCCGCGCCTCTCCGTCGGCGTGTACGCCACCTCCGCATCGACGCCACTGTTCTTTGCCCAGGCAATCGGCCGTTTCGTGCGCTCCCGCATGCCCGGCGAGTCCGCGTCCGTGTTCCTGCCGTCCGTGCCCGTGCTGTTGGGGCTGGCGGAGAACATGGAGGAGGAGCGTGACCACGTCCTGGGCAAGCCGCACCGCGAGCAGGGCTGGTCCGACGAGCTCATTGAGCAAGCCAACCGCCAGGAGAACGAGCCCGACGAGGGGCCGAGCTACGAGTCCATCGGTGCGTCCGCCGAGCTGGATTCGCTGATTTTCGACGGCTCCACCTACGGCACCGCGACCGCAGCTGGTTCCGCCGAGGAACAGGACTTCCTTGGGCTCCCGGGACTGCTGGACGCCGAACAGGTCAAGACCCTGCTGCGCAAGCGGCAGAGCGACCAGCTGGACGCCCGTGAGGCGGAGGAGAAGGCGCGGAAGGCCGCGGAGCGCGAAGCCGCAGAACGGGCGAAAACGCTGGGCGAGCCGGTCGCTGCTGGGCCCGGCGCCGCACCGTCCAAGTCTGGCTCCACCGGCGGCGGGGGCGAGACCGCTGCGGATGAGATCCCCAGGCTGCGCAAGGAGCTGAACACGCGCGTCTCCATCGTCGCGGGCAAGACGGGGCGTCCGCACGGCGCGATCCACACGGAGGCAAAGAAGGCGTGCGGCGGGCCGCCGACCGCACTGTGCAACGCCGAGCAGCTGCAGCAGCGCATTGACTATCTGCGTGGCTGGTAGCGCAAAAGACCGGTAGTGTGGGCGAGTGCACGGCGACGAGTGAAGGAGACGACCATGACAGATCGTTATAACCCGAACCAGGAGGGTCCGTACAACCACCCCGAGGGGTTCTCGGGCTACGGGGAGCACCCGCAGCCAGGTCAGCCACAGCCGGGCCAGCCGGGCCAGCAATGGCAGTACGGCGGCGGTGCCGCCTACGGTGGCGCGTACCCGCAGGGCGAGCCGTATGGGGTACAGAAGAACAACGGCATGGCGCTTGCCGCCATGATCGTGGGTATCCTCGCCATGCTTGCAATCATTACGATCGTCGGCGGGGTGTTCCTCGGTGTTATCGCGATCATCCTCGGCATTTTGGGGATCCGGAGCGCGAAGAAGATCGCCGGTCCGGGCGCGCGGAAGGGGATGGCCATCGCCGGCATCGTTCTCGGCGCGATCGCCTCGCTGCTCAGCGTGGTGTTTATGCTCGTCGGTGTCGGACTCGTTTCTACCCTCGTCGGGGAGTGCGACCACTTGGTGGATGACACGGCCGCTTACGAAAAGTGCGTGGAAGATGTCGCGGAGCGTGAGTTTGGCTAATTCAGCCGTACATAAAAGCGGTGCCCCGCCCGGAATCCTCCTGGCGGGGCACCGCTATATCCGCGAAAGGCTAGTCCAGGTAGTCGCGCAGCACCTGGGAACGCGACGGGTGGCGCAGCTTGGACATTGTCTTCGATTCGATCTGGCGGATGCGCTCGCGGGTCACGCCGTAGACCTGGCCGATTTCGTCTAAAGTCCGCGGCATGCCGTCGGTAAGCCCGAAGCGCAGGCGTACCACGCCAGCTTCGCGCTCGGAGAGCGTGTGCAGCACGTCCTGGAGCTGGTCCTGCAAGAGGGTGAAGGACACGGCGTCGACGGCGACGACCGCCTCGGAATCCTCGATGAAGTCACCGAGCTGGCTATCGCCCTCGTCGCCAATCGTCTGGTCCAGGGAGATCGGCTCGCGCGCGTACTGCTGGATCTCCATCACCTTTTCCTCGGTGATGTCCATCTCCTTCGCCAGCTCGAGCGGGGTGGGCTCGCGGCCCAGGTCCTGCAGCAGCTCGCGCTGGATACGTCCGAGCTTGTTGATGACCTCCACCATGTGCACCGGGATACGAATGGTGCGGGCCTGGTCCGCCATCGCGCGGGTGATCGCCTGGCGGATCCACCACGTAGCGTACGTGGAGAACTTGTAGCCCTTGGAGTAGTCGAACTTCTCCACTGCACGGATCAAGCCGAGGTTGCCTTCCTGGATGAGGTCCAGGAACGCCATGCCGCGGCCGGTGTAGCGCTTGGCCAGCGAGACCACGAGGCGAAGGTTTGCCTCCAACAGGTGGTTCTTCGCCTTGCGGCCGTCGCGGGCCACCGCGCGAAGGTCGCGCTTGACCGCAGGCGTGAGCTTGGCATCCTTGTCGCCCTCAGCGGCGGCGCGCGCCATCTCGTCCAGGCGGTACTGGGCGTACAGGCCGGCCTCGATGCGCTTGGCCAAGGAGACCTCTTGCTCCGCGTCCAGCAGCGCGACCTTGCCGATCTGCTTGAGGTACGCGCGGACGGAGTCGGCGGACGCGGTCAGCTGCGCGTCCTTGCGCGCCTGACGCAGCGCCGCAGACTCCTCGATGTCCCAGACGGACGAAGAGTCTTCTTCCTCGTCGTCCGAGTCGTCGTCTTCGTCATCTTCGATGTCGTCGCCGTCCAGGTCGTCCTCGTCGATGTCCTCGGCGAGCTCGTCATCAAAGTCGGCGTCCTCGTCCGCGAGGTCGGGATCGTAATCTTCGTCGTCGCGGTCATCGACGGTATCGGCATCGTCGACAAGCGCATCGGTGCGCAGCTCGTCCTCGTCCACGCCCTCGGCGCCTGCGTGCGCAGCGGTCGCCTTCTTGGCCGCTGACTTCTTGGTGGTCTTCTTCGCAGTCTTGCGGGCCGTCTTCTTGGTGGCCTTCTTCCGAGCGGATTTCTTCGCTGTCTTCTTCGTGGCCTTCTTCCGAGCGGTCTTCTTTGCAGCCTTTTTGGCCGTCTTCTTCGCCGCCGGAGTTGCCGCGGCGTCGTTTGCACCGTTGCCTGCGCCACCGTCGGAGGATGCCTGTGCTGCATTCTCCACGGTGTTATTGCCTGATGCTTCGCTGGCTACCACGTACGCCCTTTCGCCGATTCGGTTTCTTCCACTGCGCGCAACCCTGCTTCCTGCGAGAATATTCGTATGCATATCCTGCCGGATTGCGCAATGGTTCCAATTCTAGAACGCCAATCCTAACAGGCCGCGCGCTGAATCTATTCCAGCACTCGCCATCGTGCCGCATCTTTCGCGCGCCGTGCGTGTCACGGAGCCGGAAAGGTGCGTCCCACGAGGGCAGGAGTGGTTGCTGTCCGGTGCCCACCGTACATGAGTCATGGATCTGTGGTTGGGCCGGACCAATCAATTACGGCGCAACGTGCTCGTTCGCCGCCATCGCCGCGCCGACAATGCCTGCTCGGTTGCGCAGACGCGCGGCGACCACCGGCACGTCCACCGTCAGGTTCGGGACCCACTTGTCCGCCTTACGGGAGATGCCGCCGCCGACCACAAACGCGGACGGGCTGAACAAGCGCTGGTACTCGTGCAGGACGGCGTCGACCCGCTTGGACCACTTCTTGTAGCTCAGTTCCTCGCGGTCCTTGGCGGCGGAGGAGGCGACATGCTCTGCTTCCTCTCCAGAGATGACCAGGTGGCCGAGCTCCGTGTTGGGGAAAAGGGTGCCGTCCATGAAGAAGGCGGACCCGATCCCGGTGCCGAAAGTCAGGAAGATGACGGCGCCCTCGCGGGCCTCGGGCTCCCCGAATGCGACTTCGGCGAGACCGGCGGCGTCGGCGTCGTTAAGCACCGCGATGTCCTCCGTGCCCAGGGCTGCGGAGAAGAGCTCGTGGACGTTAGTGCCAATCCAAGCTTCGTCGATATTGGCGGCGCTGGACGCGACCTGGTTACGGATAACGGACGGCAGGGTGATGCCGATCGGCCCATGCCAGTCGTGCGCGCGCACGATTTCCGCGACGGTGTCGGCCACGGCCTGGGGCGTTGCGGGCTTGGGCGTGGCAATCTTGACACGCTCGCCGACAAATTCGCCGGTATCCATGTCAACGATGGCACCTTTGATGCCCGAGCCGCCGACGTCCACGCCGAATCCGAGATGAGTTGCAGTCGTATCGCTCATACGGCACAGCTTACAAACGCGCGGCATAAATGGGGCGGTGCGAGTCGCGCTTCCGGGAAAGTCGGTGCACGATGGGGACTATGAGCACACCGACTTCCCCCAATGGCACCGCCAACACCCCCACCGCATCTGAGTTGCGCGACCTGTGCGTTGAACTCGTGCAGGACGCGGCCGGGTTCGTGGCCAAGCAGCGCGACTTTCTGACCAGGCACGGTTCCGTGGAGATGGTCGCGCAGACTAAGACGTCCGAGGTTGACCCGGTCACAGCCGTGGACAAGGGGTGCGAGGAGCGCATTGTGGGCAAGCTCTCGGAGTTGCGTCACGGCGACGGTGTCATCGGCGAGGAGGGCGCGTCGAAGCCGAGCGAGACGGGCGTTGAATGGGTCATCGACCCCATCGACGGCACCGTGAATTTTATTTACGGGCTGCCCGCCTACGCGGTCTCCGTCGGCGTCGCCGTGCACGGCGAGCTCGTCGCTGGCGCGGTCGCTGATGTCGCCCGCGGCATCACCTATTTCGCCGCCCGCGGGCACGGGGCCTTCGTGCTTAGCGACGCCACCGCCCACCCCCTTCACACATCCCGGGCCTCCCGTCCCGCCACCGCTCTGGTGGAGACCGGCTTCTCCTACGACTCCGGGTGGCGCGGCCAGCAAGCGCAGATACTGACCACGCTCCTGCCGCAGGTGCGCGACATCCGCCGCATGGGCTCGGCGGCGTTGGACCTCTGCCGCGTTGCTGAGGGGAGCGCGGACGCCTACTACGAGCACGGCACGCACCCCTGGGATTACGCTGCCGGCGCGGTGATTGCCGCCGAGGCGGGAGCGGTGGTGCACCACCCGGGCTTGCGCGATCGCGGCGGTGACGGCGCATTGATGTACGCCTGCGCTCCGGGGCTCGCGGAATCGTTCCCGCGGCTGTTGGAGGAGGCGGGGGCGATGCGCGATTTGGGATCCGACTCCTAGCAGCATCGCCCCTGGTCGGGGGCGAAAGTGACAGATCGAGCCATTTGCTTTAGTATTCCGCTCAAACGCGTCCCGGCAGGACCTGGCAGGACGCTCAAAACAAAGCACCGCACCTTTTTACTTTTTACGTTGAGCTGGAGGGAAGAACGCCATGGCTACGGATTATGATGCGCCGCGTCGCCGACTCGAGGACGACGAGATTGAGACCGACTCGCTCGAAGGCCTGAAGGCCGCAGAAGTAGCCGGCAGCAGCATGGACGACGACGGCGAGATCGTCGAGCCAGTGGAAATCCCCGCGCAGGACCTGTCCGGTGAGGAGCTCAACGTAGAGGTCAAGCCCCGCCAGGACGACGAGTTCACCTGCGCCTCCTGCTTCCTGGTGCAAAAGAAGAAGCGCCTGGCGTACACGGCCGATGACGGCTCGAAGTACTGCCTGGACTGCGAGTAAGCCTTACGCAGCCCCGTCGGCAGGGGCCTTCTCGGGGACGAACGCGGCGAGCAACGCCTCGGGGTGCTTCGACGAAATGAGCCAGTAGGGGGTTGGGTCCTCTGGGTCGTTCAACACGATGAGCGCGTGCTCGGGGACCCACGCGTGGGAGACGAGGTACGCCGCCGGGTCGAGCTGGCGGCCGAGCGCGTTCTGCCGCGCGGAGCGGGGGACAACCATCGCGCGATCAACTGCGTCCGCGGGCAGGTTCGCCTCGCCGACGCGGAGCCAGCGCGAGCCGTCCGGGTCGCGCTCGACGGACACGGTGGTGTTGGACAGCCACGTGAGGAACCACGCGACGAGCGCGCCGATGACTACCAGCGGCACAATGAACCACCAGACGTTGCGGTTCAGCGCAAACTGGGCGGCAAGGAGTAACGTCAGGCCGATTCCGGCCGCCCACCAGTACCACGGCACCCACTGTCGTTCGCGGTAGAGCACCTCGGGCGCTGCGGCGCCGGTGGCGTGGGCAGTTGCATCGTTGGAGCGCGAGGTTTCAGACACGAACGCAACTTTAGTTCAGGGGATGGGTGAGCTGTCCAATTCGCCGCATCGACTTGTGGAAGACGTACCGTAAGGTGGGGCACCATGAGCGAGAACAACGAATACACACAACTGGTTGGCGCGGTCCAGCTGCCCCCGATCCCGCTGAAACGGCTGGATAAGGAGCTGCCGCTTCCCAAACGCGCGCATACTGGGGATGCCGGCGCGGACCTGTACTCCGCCGAGACAATCACCCTGGAACCGGGACAGCGCGCACTCGTGGGCACGGGCGTGGCCCTCGCCCTGCCGCTCGGCACGGTAGGGCTGATCCACCCGCGCTCCGGGCTCGCTGCGAAGCACGGCTTAAGCATTGTGAATACGCCGGGGACTGTCGACGCCCAATACCGCGGTGAGCTCAAAGTGTGTCTGGTGAACACGGACCGCTCGGAAGCATTTACCGTCGAGCGCGGGATGCGCATTGCCCAACTCGTCGTCCAGCGCGTGGAGTTGGTTGACTTCGTCGAGGTCGATGCGCTCGACGAAACGGTACGCGGCGAGGGCGGTTACGGTTCGACCGGGACGAAATAGCACCACCCGTTGAAGGCCCCACCACCGCGCGCGCTTGAGGCGCGGCGCGCTATGGTCAAAGGGCACGACGTTACGACGCGAAACCAACGCGAAAATTTCGCAGCAACGCCCAACCGGGCGCGAGGAGGACAGAAACTATGGCACTGTGGCCGTTTGGCAAGAAGAAGAACCGCAACAAGGCCGACAACGACGCGGCTGCCCAGCAGGTCCCCGAGCACACCGAGTCTGCCGAGCCCACCGATACTCCGGACGCCGCAGCAGCACAGGCAGAAGCAGCTGCGCCCGAGGCATCGGAGTCTGCGGTGGCGGCGGCACCCGCGGTGCAGGACGGCGGCCAGGCGGCTGGCACCGCACCGCTGACGGACTACGACCCGATCAACGGCAGCACCGGCCCCTTCGACGGCGACTCCGTCAACATCGAGGACTTTGATTTCTCTGACTTCTCCAGCGCCACGCTGAACCTGCACTCCATGCGCATCCCGTTCCCGAAGGAGGCGCAGGTGCAGGTGGAGATGGGTGAGCAGGGGCCGAAGATGGTCCACATTGTCACCCGCTACGGTCGCGTCACCCCGGTTGCCTTCGCGGCTCCGCGCAGCGGTGGTCTCTGGGATGACTCCGCCGAGGAGATTGCAGAGGGCATGCGCAACGAAGGCATGCCGGTCACCTTCGAGCAGGGGCCGTGGGGCAAAGAGATCGTTGGTCAGGGCACGAATGGCGTGATCCGCATCATCGGTGTGGAGGGTCCGCGTTGGCTCTACCGCGTCACCCTCGCCGCGCCGCAGGGCCGTGAGGACGACCTGGCAAGGCTGGGGCGCGAGATCGTAGCGCGATCCTTTGTGTATCGCGGCAACGACCCGGTCCTGGCCGGGAGCTCCCTCGATGTGATCCTGCCGAAGAAGATCGCAGAGCAGGTGCAGCAGGCGGTGCAGCAGCGTGCTCAGCAGGGCCAGAGCGCCGCTGCGGGCCAGAGTGCTCCGCAGAGTGGCAACCCGAACCTGCTCAGCGACGCGCTCAAGCAGATCATCGACCAGAACAACCAGTTCAACAAGGATAAGTAGTTTCCACGCATGGCAGACTCGGGAACCGGGGCACTTGAGGTAGGCGAGACCCTCGAGGTCTCCGTCCGCGCAATGGCGCACGGAGGGGAGGGAATCGCCGACGCGCCCGACGGACGTGTGGTGTTCGTCCGCGGCGCAATCCCCGGCGACCGCGTCGAAGCCCGGCCCACCAAGGTGAAAAAGCGGTGGGCGCGCGCAGACCTCGTCGAGGTCCTCGAGCCATCCCCGCAGCGCACCCGCCAGGTGTGCCAGGCTGCGGCGCACGGGGCCGGATGTTGCGACTTCGGTTTCGTGACAGCTCCCGCGCAGCGCGAGCTGAAGCGTGAGGTGCTCGTCGGCCAGCTGCGTACCCTGGCGAAGCGATCCGGGGTGCTCGACGGGTTCCAAACCGACAGTGATCTTCAGGAAACCGCGCTCGCGCCCGACCACGGATGGCGCACCCGCGCCCGGCTGGGCGTGGATAGCGAGGGCCGCGCCGGCCTGCGCAAGCTGCGTTCCACCGAGCTGGTAACCGAGTTCCCCTGTGCCCAGATGGTGCCCGGCCTGCTCGACGGCCTCGTCGGCCCCGGCGGTCGCCGCTTCACTCCGGGAGCCGAGGTCATCGCGGTGATCGATTCCACTGGAGCCCGGCACGTCGTGGAGACGGCAAAGGTGCAGCGCGGGCGCCGCGCGGAGACAATCGACACTGTCATCGAAGGCACCGGGATGGTCACCGAGCGTGTCGACGACCGCGAGTTCACCTTCCCAGCCACCGCCTTTTGGCAGGCGCACACCGCGGCACCGCAGGCGTACGCCGACATCGTTGCGCAGTGGGGCGAGGCTGCCAACGCTCCCGGTGCTGTTGGCTGGGATCTCTATGGCGGCGTCGGCATGTTCGCGCCCGCGATCAGTCGCGCGCTGGGTGGGGGCCGCGTCGAGACCGTGGACTACTCGCCGGCGGCGACCGGGACGCCGCAGCCGGGGCTTGCGGATCTGGATGTGCGGGTGCGGAATGCTCGGGTGGAGGTGAGCGTCGATAAGCTGCCCAGCCCAGCGCTCGTAGTGCTCGACCCGCCGCGATCCGGCGCGGGAGCCGAGGTCGTCGGCGCGGTGGCTCAGGCCGCGCCACCACGTGTCATCCACATCGGCTGCGATCCCGCAACACTCGCGCGCGATTTGGGCACCTGGGGCGAGCACGGGTACCGCGTCGAGCGCATGATGCTTATCGACGCCTTCCCGCTCACCCACCACTTCGAAACCGTCGTCCTCCTGACGCCCCGGGCGTGAGCGCTGCAAGGATAGGGCAGCGTGGAGGCACGGTGTAACATGGCGGGGAATACCGGCGAGACGAAGGAGAGCTTGACAACAGTGGGAATGCTCGAGGGAATCACATCGCCAACCGACGTGAAAAAGCTGTCGGTGGAGGAACTTGACGCGCTCGCGGAGGAGATCCGTGAGCTGCTGATTGCTAAGGTCTCCGCCACCGGCGGGCACCTCGGGCCGAACCTCGGTGTTGTCGAGCTCACGCTGGCGCTGCACTCTGTGTTCAACTCGCCGCAGGACCCGATCATTTTTGATACCTCGCACCAGTCCTACGTGCACAAGATTCTTACCGGCCGCGCCGACAAGTTTGACACGCTGCGTAAGCGAGGCGGGCTCTCCGGATACACCGACCGTGCTGAGTCGGAGCACGACTGGACGGAATCCTCGCACGCCAGCGCGTCGCTGTCCTACGCGGACGGGCTGTCCAAGGCCAAGGAGCTCAGCGGCAACGGCGACGACAAGGTGGTCGCCGTCGTGGGTGACGGCGCGCTCACCGGCGGCATGTGCTGGGAGGCGCTGAACAACATCGCGGCGGGCAACCGCAACGTGGTCATCGTGGTCAATGACAACGGGCGGTCCTACTCGCCAACCATCGGCGGCTTTGCAAACAACCTGTCCAAACTGCGCGACCAGCTCGTAGCGTTGCGGATGCAGCCGGGCTACGACGAAGTCATGGAGTCCGGCAAGAAGACCTTGAAGTCTATGGGCTGGGTCGGGGAGCGGACGTTCGAAGCGCTCCACGCGCTCAAGGCAGGCGTGAAGTACCAGGTGCTGCCCACGGAGATGTTCCCGGACCTGGGCATGAAGTACGTCGGCCCGGTGGAAGGCCATGACCTCAAGGCGCTGCTCAGCGCGTTCCACTACGCGCAGCGCTACGACGGCCCGCTGATCGTTCACGTGGTGACGGAGAAGGGCCACGGCTTTGCCCCGGCCGTGAACAATGAGGCGGACCAGATGCACTCCACTGGAGTGATTGATCCGGTGACAGGCGAGTCGCTGGCCAAGTCCGCTCCCGGCTGGACCTCCGTGTTTACCAAGGAACTGCTGCGAGCCGGCCACGAGCGCGACGACGTTGTTGCCATCACGGCGGCGATGGCGGGGCCGACCGGCCTGCAGCCGTTCGCCGAGGAGTTCCCGGATCGCTTCTTCGACGTGGGCATCGCGGAACAGCACGCGATCACCTCCGCCGCCGGTCTCGCGCTCGGTGGGATGCACCCGGTGGTGGCCGTCTATTCCACCTTCCTCAACCGCGCCTTTGACCAGCTGCTGATGGACGCCGGCCTGCTGCACCTCCCCATCACGGTGGTCCTCGACCGCGCCGGCGTGACCGGCTCGGACGGTGCGAGCCACAACGGTGTGTGGGACTTCTCGGTGGCGTCGATAGTCCCGGGCATCCGCATCGCCGCGCCGCGCGACCCGGCACGGCTGCGCGAAGAATTCCACGAAGCGCTCGGCGTTGACGACGGCCCTACCGTCGTCCGCTTCCCGAAGGGCAAGGTCGGCGCTGACATCGAGGCGAAGGAGCGCCGCGGTACGGTCGATGTGCTGCGCACCACGCTTGACCGCGACGATGACACCGTCCTCAACGTCCTCCTCGTCGCTGTCGGCACGTTCGCGGGCCCGGCGCTCGAGGTCGCTGACGCCCTCGCCGGCGACGGCATCAGCGTTACGGTTGTGGACCCGCGCTGGGTCGTTCCGGTCGCGCCGGAGCTCATCGATATGTCTGCCTCGGCGGACCTGGTGGTGGTGTACGAGGACGGGGTGATGCGTGGCGGCGTGGGTTCTGCCGTCGCGGAGGCGCTCCACGCCGCGGAGATTGATACGCCGCTGCGCCAGCTGGCATTCCCGTCCGTGTACCCCAAGCACGCGTCGCGTGATGAGGTACTGGCGGAGTACGGCCTGGATGCGGAGTCTGCGACCGAGCAAGTGCGCACATGGGCGCTTGACCTCGCAGACCGGGAGAACTAGCCGCTCCTACTCGTCGGCGGCGGAAAGCCCCGCGGCCGCGATGATCGGCGCGACGAGCTCGCACTGCCAGGGCCGCGCGCCGAGCTCACTGAGCTCCTGCTGAGCCCGCCGCACATCCCAGGGGTGCAGCGAGTGCGACGCCTTCCACACCGCTGCGCGCAGCAGCTTCGTGGTGGCGATGGTGCTCGCCTCCATGTTCAGCGCGTCGGCGAGGTCCGCTACCTCGTCCCGGGCCTCGTCGAGCGCCTCGCTGAGCGCAGGGTACTCGCGGCGCATGGTCGATTTGGAGGGGACGTCCGTCGGCGCTGATTTCGGGCGGGACGGCCACGTTGAGCGATCCTGCTCGCGCGCCTCCGTCATCACGTCCAGGCAGGCAGCGGCGAGATCCTTGCGTCGGCGCGGGAACCCCGGGACGGCCATGACGTCGCGGATGGTGGTCGGCTGGGCGAGTGCGATGTCGACAAGCACGCGGTTCTGCAGAATGTTGGACGGAGAGCGGTCGGAGCGCTTCGCCTGTGCCTCACGCGCAGCCCACAGCGCCCTGGCAAGCTGCATGCTGAGCGCGCTGCTGATCCGCGAGGCTCCTTTCAGGTCGCGCCAGGAGCCCGTGCCAGTGCGGGGCGAGGAGGAGGTGTCCAGGATGTACGCAAACTCTTGCTCCGCAAACTCGAGCTTGCCGGTTTGCGCGAGCTCCTCGGCGAGCCCGTCGGCCAAATCGGTGAGGTAGGCCACGTCGAGCGCCGCGTAGTCCTGCCACTCTGGGGGCAGCGGTACCTTGGACCAGTCTTCGCGCCCGTGGCCCTTCTCCAGCACCACGCCGCAGATGCGCTCGACCATGTTGGCCAGGTTGGGGCGCTGGTATCCGGCGATGCGTGCGGCAACCTCGGTGTCAAACAGGCTGCCGGCGCACAGGCCCAGCTCGGACAGGCAGGGCAGGTCGCTCGCGGCGGCGTGGAGGATCCAGGTCTCGCCGTTCAGCACAGGCGAGAGGGCGCGGGTGGCGTCGTCGCGGTGCCCCTCGGGTGCAATGAGAAACGTGCCTGCGTCCTCGCGCTGCACCTGGATAAGGAATGCTCGGTCGCCGTAGCGAAACGTCGAGGCTCGCTCGGTGTCGACGGCGAACGGCCCGCGGCCTGCCGCCAGCGCCTCGGCCGCCTCCTGGAAGCCAGCGGGCGTATCGACAAGCCTGTAATCCACCTTTTCACACACGGGGCGAACTACTTGCGTGCACCCAGCGCGGTGACGCCCTCCGGCGGCAGCCCCGCGACGTGCGCGAGCACCTTGGCAAACGCCTCGACGTGGCCCGAGAGGTCGATGCCCTCGGCGGTCCAGGAGGCGCGCATCTCCAGCTGGTAGGCGCGCGGCGGGCCGCCGATCTCGCCGAAGCGGACGGAGGCCGTGGAGGTGACGGTGCCTCCGAGGTTGGTGTAGCCTGCGCCGGCTTCGGCGAGGGACTCGTTGAGCCACTGCCACGCGACGTCCGGAAGCAGCGGGTCGGACGCGACCGCGTCGTCCATGTCGGCCTGGATGTAGGCCACGAGGCGCATGGACCCCTCCCACGCCTCCTCGGCGTCCGGGGAGTGCAGCAGGATGAGGCGGCCGAACGCGTCGCCCTCGCTGTCTGTGGGGACGGTGCCGGCCTCGTCGCCGGAGCGGTCGACCTCAAGCCCGACGGCGTGGCTGTATGGCGCGGGCCGCTGGGGTGGTCGGATGGTGCCGAGGGTGACTTCCGGCCGCAGCTTCGCAGCGTGCATAGACTCCACCGCAGCAGAGAAATCTGCGGGCAGGGAGGCGGTGTCGCTGTGCGGGGCGGGTGTGCCGTCGCCCGTGTTGGAGGGGTTGTCCGAATTCATCACAGGGTTCAACGTAGCTACCGTAGCGGCCCACGGGTGGGAGGCGCGCCGAACGTCGTGGCGCGCGCCGCCGGCGCGTAGACTGTCCCTACGACTTTCGGTTGATCTGGCCCGCCCGGGCCGAAGAAAGGATACGAACCTATGGCCAAGCTTGATTTCGACGCACTGAACTCCGTTCAGCGCTACCTCCAGTTCGCGGTGTTCCGCGCCATCCCCGGTGCTCTCGGCTCCGAGCGCGAGGAGCTGACCGCGGAAGCGAAGCGCTTCTTTGCGGACCTTGAGGCGGAAGGCAAGGTCGTCGTACGCGGGATCTACGACAACACGGGCATCCGCGCCGACGCCGACTTCATGATCTGGTGGCACGCCGAGGAGTTTGAGTACCTGCAGAAGGCGCTGGCAGATTTCCGGCGCACCACCGCCCTCGGCCAGCTGCTCGAGGTCTCGTGGCTGGGCAACGGCCTGCACCGCCCGGCTGAATTCAACAAATCCCACCTGCCCAGCTTCATCATGGGCGAGGAGGCAGAGGCCTGGATCACCGTGTATCCGTTCGTGCGCTCCTACGACTGGTACATCATGGACCCGCAGGAGCGCCGCCGCATCCTGGCCAACCACGGCAAAGCCGCGCGCGACTTCGCCGATGTCCGCGCGAACACGGTTGAGGCGTTCACGCTGGGTGACTACGAGTGGATGCTCGCGTTCGAGGCGCCCAGCCTGGAGCGCATCGAGGACCTCATGCACAAGATGCGCTACACCGAGGCGCGCCTTCACGTGCGCGAGGAGATCCCGTTCCAGACGGGCCGCCGCGTCGCGGACATTGGCGAGATCATCAAGATTCTGCCCTAAGCAGAGCACGCTTGTCGACGCCCCGTTGCAGACGCCGCGGTCCACGTGGCGTCGAGAAGCGTTTTACTTGCGCTCGTCGAGCGTCATCGAGATGGAGTTGATGCAGTAGCGCAGGTCGGTGGGGGTGTCAAAGCCTTCGCCGGCGAAGACGTGGCCGAGGTGGGACTCGCAGTTGGCGCAGAGCACCTCGGTGCGGACCATGCCGTGCGAGCGGTCCTCGCGCTCGATGATCGCATCACCCGCGAGCGGGCTGAAGAACGCCGGCCAGCCGCAGTGCGCGTCGAACTTCTCGGTGGAGCGGAACAGCTCCGCGCCGCAGGCACGGCAACGGTAGATGCCCTCGGTGGTGGTGTTGGTGTATTCGCCGACGCCCGCGGGCTCGGTGCCAGCCTGGCGCAGGACGTAGAACTCCTCGGGGGAGAGTTTTGCCTTCCAATCGTCCTCAGTGAAAGCGCTGTAATCGTTGCTGTTTTCAGTCATGCTGTGCCTCCTGTGCCTCCTGTGCCTCCGGTGTCTTGCCTGGCCCGTGTAGCCCCTGTGCCGGTGCTGCTGGCAGACTACGCGTTAGCACTGAGATTACCCAAGCGGCGATTGCCACGATGAAGATTGCCCAACCCGCGGTGGGCAGGAATGTGTTGAGCCACCGGCCGGCCGGCCCGATGACGGTGCTGTTGAACTGGAGGGGGCTGACGCACAGGAGCAAGCCCGCCCACGGCGCGGCGATGTGGAACGGGCTGGCGCGGTGCAGCGCCGTAAACGCGGCGGGGAAGAGCATCATTGAGTAGTACGCCTGGCCGAGCGAGCTGAGCAGGCACACCCCGGCGAGGAGCACGGCGGTGGAACACGTGAGCCAGAGCCATTCGTCGCTAAAACGCCAGCGCGCAAGGCCCAAGACTCCGGCCGCGACGGCCGCGCCGAGCACGACGAAGAGGAGACCGTGCGCCCAGGCGGGCATGCCGAAGTAAACGGCGAAGCCCGCGAGCGAAGAGTTTGCGTAGTCGCGCGTGATGCCTAGGTACGGCACGAGCTTGGTCAGATAGTCGCTGGCGCCTGGAGTAAGCGGCCAGGCCACTACATTCAGGAGGGCTGGCACCGCGATTCCTGCGGCCAAGGCCCCGAAACGCAGCTGCATGAGCGGCAGCACGAGAAGCGGGGCGAACATCGGCTTGATCAGGATGGCCAGGCCGAGGACAACCCCGGCGACGAGGAAGCAGCGGGTGCGGTAGCTGGCCAAGAATGCGGTGAGCGCCAACAGGAGGATGCCGTTGATGTTGGAAAAGACCAGCGTGTTGGTCACCGACTCCGTCGCAAACGCCGCCGCGAGCGCGACAGGGAACACGGGTCCGGTGAGCCGGCCATCCGCAAGACGGGTGCACCAGGCGAGCGCACCGATGATCGCGAGCGCGTTGGCCAGAATGAACCAGGGGCGCACGGTGTCTGGCGAGTCCACCAATCCGAGCGGGGAGAGCAGGAGCGTCGCGCCAGGGTTGTACAGGTAATGCGGGTCCACGTAGTGGTAGACCTCGTTGTAGACCGGGACCCGCTGGATGAAGCGGTGCGTCGCCGCCCACACGGTGGTGAAGTCGTCGGTGGGTGAGCCCTCGCGGGCGAGCACGACAAGCCGGTGCACGATGAGCAGGATGGCCAGCGGCCACGCGGCGGCCGTTACAGCGCGGGCGGCGGGGGAGTGAAGGTCCTCGGTGCTGCTGTGGGACGCGGCGGCCGCGGTTGGGCGCGGCGCGGGCGAGGTCCACAGCGCGTTGATCCGCTGCTGCCAGCTGGGGGAGGGGTGAAGCGTGGTAGTCACGCGATTTACCGTACCGAACCGGGTGCGCGTTTCCGGTATCGCCGTTGCGGCTATTGGTCAGTGCGACGGTAGCGGCAAAACATGACGGAATCGTCGCTCGCGTGCACGTCTTCCAGGGCGAGACGCACCTTGTAGTTGCCGCCGGGGCTGAAGAGCGTGGTTTCGACGTTGCCGTGGACGAGCGGGTCGATGGTGAGGTGGAGGACGTCGCCGAGGCCGGCCCCGAGGAGGGTTCCGTACAGCCCCGGTCCGCCCTCGCAGGTGATGCGGTTGAATCCGTGGGTGTGGAGGGCGTCGATGATGGCGTGTGCGGAGCCGTCGCCGGTGGAGATGAGCTGCGCGTTGGCGTCGAGAAGCTTATGGCGCGCGCTGGCGAGGCCTGGATCGTCGAGGGAAGCTTGCGGCGCGAGGAAGACTGGCGGCACTTCGGTGTCGGTGAATAGCTGCGAGGACGGGGCAAAGTCGAAGGATTTTGTGAGCACCGCGATAGGTGGGACGGGGGCTTGGCCGCGGGCGACTCGCTTGTCTCGCTCGGACTCGCTGCACTTGACGCCGGAGTAGGTTTCGGCGCGGGCGGTGCCTGCGCCCACGAGGACGACGTCGGACCAGGCTCGGACCGTGGTGAGGAGGGCCGCATCGATGTCGTTACCGAGCGATTCGGAGGTGCCGTCGACGGCTGCAGCGCCGGACAGCGACATTACTGCGATCAGCCGCAGCTCGCGCTCGGCGGGTGGGAGCGTGGGGCCCAGCAGGTCGGAGGTGGTGAACGGTGTCTGCTTCATGCATGCCAGCATAAAGAAGCAGGGGCGCACGCAAAAACACCGCCGGGGAAGAACCCGACGGTGTTGCGTGGAGCGGATGACGAGACTCGAACTCGCGACCCTCACCTTGGCAAGGTGATGCGCTACCAACTGCGCTACATCCGCGGGCCAAGCGTGAGCTTGCCACAAGCCTTCTTGCGAAGACTTTGTGCGCGATACTGGGATCGAACCAGTGACCCCTACCGTGTCGAGGTAGTGCTCTACCGCTGAGCTAATCGCGCGGGCTGTTTCCAGCTTGGAGGTGGATACGGGAATCGAACCCGTGTACACGGTTTTGCAGACCGTTGCCTAACCACTCGACCAATCCACCGTGGAGCTTCCTCCAAAGTACCCGTATGTACTTGGAGCGGATGACGAGACTCGAACTCGCGACCCTCACCTTGGCAAGGTGATGCGCTACCAACTGCGCTACATCCGCATGGCAAACATGAGCTTGCCCCGAGTCTTGCTATGAAGACTCTGTGCGCGATACTGGGATCGAACCAGTGACCCCTACCGTGTCGAGGTAGTGCTCTACCGCTGAGCTAATCGCGCTCATCCCTTACGGGATTGGAGCGGATGACGAGACTCGAACTCGCGACCCTCACCTTGGCAAGGTGATGCGCTACCAACTGCGCTACATCCGCACGCACCTTATTGCCTGTCAACATCGTGACCAGCACTGCGTGGTGCGAGATAAAACATTAACCGGTTGGCAATCATAGTCCAAATCGTGAGGTCACGCCCCGATTTCCGATGACGCCGAGTCGATCTCTGAGTTACATCGTTGTCGTTTGACGTTCCCGCCCCTTCGCTTATCGACGCCACCGCTATCCCCGTACTTCCGTGAGGGCCATAGGTGTGCCGAAGAGTGTCGTGTCCTGCGGATTCGTAGAATCACGGGGTGGCGTTGTAAAGTATCAACTCGTTCGGTCCTATGGCTCAGTGGAAGAGCGTTCCGTTCACACCGGAAAGGTCGCTGGTTCGATCCCAGCTAGGACCACGAGACAAACCGCCAGGTAACTGGCGGTTTTTCCATTTTTTATACGTGGTACTGCGGTTGCGGGTTAAGCGACAAAATGTGTGCTTTTCTCGGCGTGTCGACTTAAGCGACAAAATGTGTGCTTTTTTGGGGGTGGGATGGGTGGTTTTTGGGTGTGTTGTGCTGGGGTTATGTTCGTCCTGCCCAGC
>NZ_NSGK01000017.1:0-20082 GCF_002285085.1 Corynebacterium sp. NML 150383
GCTGGGCAGGACGAACATAACCCCAGCACAACACACCCAAAAACCACCCATCCCACCCCCAAAAAAGCACACATTTTGTCGCTTAAGTCGACACGCCGAGAAAAGCACACATTTTGTCGCTTAACCCGCCAGACACACCGCACACAAAAACCGCACACGAAAAAGCCCGCCTCCCGGTACGAAGCGGGGAAGCGGGCCTCATCAAATTGGAGCCGGCGACGAGAATCGAACTCGCACTCTCAGCTTGGGAAGCTGATGTTCTACCACTAAACTACGCCGGCATTCTGCCGCGCCGAATCAGCGCGACAATGGCAATACTTTAGCACCGTCCCGCGCTGAAACGGAAAACGAGCCTGCCGTATGCTTGTGGCGTGCTTCTTTCAGACCATGACATTCGCGACGCTATCGACTCCGGCAAGCTCGGCATCGACCCCTACGATGCCGCCCTGGTGCAGCCGAGCTCGATCGACGTGCGCATGGACAAGTTCTTCCGCGTCTTCAACAACTCGAAGTACACACACATCGACCCGAAGCTGGAGATGCCCGACCTCACTACGGCTGTCGAGGTCCCGGAGGGCGAGGCCTTCGTCCTCCACCCCGGCGAGTTCGTCCTCGCGTCCACGCTCGAGTGCTTCACGCTTCCCGCGGACCTGGCCGGCCGCCTGGAAGGCAAGAGCTCGCTCGGACGCCTCGGCCTGCTCACGCACTCCACCGCGGGCTTCATCGACCCGGGCTTTTCCGGCCACATCACCCTCGAACTGTCCAACGTGGCCAACCTGCCCATCACGCTCTGGCCCGGCATGAAGGTGGGCCAGCTCGCGATCTTCAACATGTCGTCGCCGGCCGAGGTCCCGTACGGTTCGGGCGCGCTGGGGTCGAAGTATCAGGGCCAGCGCGGGCCGACGCCGTCGCGCGCGTACCTAAATTTCCAGTAGGGCATTTCGCTTTTCGACGCCCACCGTGCAGGAGTTACATCAGATCCAGGTGCCTTCTGCCTAGTTCCGTCAGCTCAAGGGTGAGTGGGCGCTTTGATACTGAGTGCAGCAGTCCCTCAGATTCGAGTTTGTCTGCAACGGGGCGGAGGGTGTTCCAAGACCTTTCCATGGCGGCTGCTGCCTCCTTCAGTGGAATGGGGAGGTCTGGTCCAAAAAGCAGTGCTTGCGCCGCTAGGAATAGGAGACCGCGTTCATACTGATCACGCTTTAACGCCGATAGAGTGTCTTGCAAACTCCTCAGTTGGGCGTGTTTTTGGTCAAGAGATGATTCTAAGTCTTCTTGGGCATCGACCAGCATTTCGAGCATTGCCTTGAGAAAGAATGTCGCTTCTCCAAAGTTCATACTATTTTCTGCATCTATGAAGGCCGCGTAGTACTTCTTCCGTTGCAGCGAGAACTGATGAGACAGGGACATTGAAGTGGGTGGGGAGAGAATCTCGAGCGCCTTGAACGCAAGCAAAAATCGCCCCATGCGTCCGTTTCCGTCGTAGAACGGGTGAGTGTACTCGAATATGAAATGACCGATGAGCGCATTCACGAGGACATGCGTTTCACGGAACTGAGAGTCGAGGAAGGTTTGCATCCGCGTTTCAATGTCGTGTTCGCTGCGCGGGGCCCTGTGCACCTCTCTTACGCCGTCGTGGATTTCTACGGAGTCGGCTCGGAAGAGCTCGCCATCGGGTAGGTCGTCGCTGCTGATCTCCTTCGAGAGCAGTTTGTCGTACTCTGCGCGCAGTGCCTCCGACGAATCTGGAAAAGCCGGGCGTTCGTTGGGGTCCAACAGTGATTTGTAGAAGGCAACCATTTCCCGGAAACGCTTGTGGGGTCCGCTCTTAGGGCTGGTAAGGGCATCGACGATTTCCTTGCGCGTCGAGTAAACACCTTCGATTTGGTTCGTAGCTTTAATTTCTCCAATGAGAAGGCCGGTAAGGTAGTGACTACGTGCTACGCCGGGAAGCGTCACCCACTTGTGAGCTATTTGGAGCTCAGTGCGCCAAACTTGTTCGAGGAGCGACTGGATCTCACCGGTAAGCACCACGAACAGTTCGTGCTCACCAACCTGGAAGTTCCAATGGAGGGTTGCAGGGGATTTAAACCTGGATGTGTACTCCGCTTGAGCAGCACGGCGGCCGTCTGAAGACATGTGAAACAGCGTCTTCAGTGATTTGTAATCGCTCACTTCGGCCGTCCTTTGCGGTTCGTTTTTTGCAATTCTGCAAGCGTAGCAAAGATCTGCGTGGTCTATTTTTCAAAAACAGGGGTTTTTGCAAAATAGGATCGCGTCGTGCGCTGCTTCTTCGCAAATTTGAAAGAATAGCAGCCGCGTCCCGCGTCCCCCCTCACCCTGCCCCGTCTCACAGGAACGGGCATAATGGTCAGTTATGCGGATGACAGTAATTGGCACCGGCTACCTCGGTGCAACCCACGCGGCATGCATGGCTGAGCTTGGCCATGAGGTGCTTGGCGTGGACGTAGACGAAGCAAAAATCGATCGACTCAAGGCAGGGAAGGTCCCGTTCTACGAGCCGGGCTTGCCCGAGGTCCTTGAGCGCAACATGGCGGCCGATCGCCTGGACTTCACCACCTCGTACGAGGAGGCGGCGGCGTTTGGCAACGTACACTTCATCGGCGTGGGCACCCCGCAGCAGCGTGGTTCCTACGCGGCGGATACCCGTTACGTCGAGGCCGTGATCGATTCGTTGGTGCCGCACCTGGAAGGCGAGCACGTCATCCTGGGGAAGTCGACGGTGCCGGTGGGCACGGCCGCGGAGCTGCAGGCCCGCGCCGATGCGCTGGCCGCGCCGGGCACGTCGGTGGAGATCGCGTGGAACCCGGAGTTCCTCCGCGAGGGCTACGCGGTGAAGGACACGATCGAGCCGGACCGCATCGTGCTGGGCGTTCGCCCGGAGCACTCCCAGGCGGAGGCTATCGCGCGCGAGGTCTACGCCACCCCGCTGTCCAAGGACACGCCGTTCATCGTCACCGACCTGCAGACCGCTGAGCTGGTGAAGGTGAGCGCCAACGCGTTCCTGGCCACCAAGATCTCCTTTATCAACGCGGTCAGCGAGGTCTGCGAGATCGTCGGCGCCGACGTCACGAAGCTCGCCGACGCCATCGGCTACGACGACCGCATCGGCCGCAAGTTCCTGGGCGCCGGCCTTGGCTTCGGCGGCGGCTGCCTGCCCAAGGACATCCGCGCGTTCATGGCGCGCGCCGGCGAGCTGGGCGCCGACCAGGCGCTCACGTTCCTGCGCGAGGTGGACGCGGTGAACATGCGTCGCCGCGAGCGCGTGGTGGACATGGCGCGCGAGGAGCTCGGCAGCCTGATCGGCCGCCGCATCACCGTCCTCGGCGCGGCGTTCAAGCCGAACTCTGACGACGTGCGCGATTCGCCCGCGCTCGCCGTCGCCGGCCAGCTCTCGCTCGCGGGCGCCGCGGTGCGCGTCTTCGACCCGGAGGCGATGGACAACGCCCGCCGCGTCTTCCCCACCCTCGACTACGCCGACACCCTCGATGACGCGCTGACCGGCGCTGAGCTGGTCATCCTCGCCACCGAGTGGAAGCAGTTCAAGGAGATGGATCCGGTCGCCTCGGCCAAGCTCGTGGAGCAGCGAGTGCTTATCGACGGCCGCAACGTCCTCCCCGTCCCCGCGTGGCAGCAGGCGGGCTGGACGATCCGGGCGTTGGGACGCAGCTTGTAGAACTCGCCACGAAACGGGGGCATGATGGAGGTATGCCTAATAAGAAGTCTCCACACCTTGTTCAGAGCGCCCTCGGTGCCGCTGCGGCGGCCCTCGGCGGGGTCGCCGTCCACGATCTGAAGCAACAAAAGTACCCGGTACTGCGGAACTATCCAGTGCTGGGGCACATGCGCTACCTGCTCACGGATATTGGCCCAGAGCTGCGCCAATACTTCATTGAGTGGGACTGGGACGGCCGACCCTTCAACCGGGACCAGCGCAACGCTATCTACGAGCGCGCAAAGGGTATCCAAAGTGAGACCGCTTTCGGCACGGTGCAAGACGTGCGCGAGCCGGGCCACGAGTACCTCGTGCACTCGGTCGCACCCGTCGCGCAGCCAGATGAGCCACCGCGCACGCTCATTGGGGGCAAGGACTGCGCGAAGCCCTATTCGATGTCGCTGCTCAACGTATCCGCGATGAGCTTCGGCTCGCTGTCGCGTAACGCGATCCGATCGCTGAACAAGGGCGCGGAACTCGGCGGGTTCGCCCACGATACTGGCGAGGGCGGGCTGAGCCCGTACCACATGGAAAATAACGGTGACCTGATCTGGGAGCTGGGCACCGGCTACTTCTGCGCACGCACTCCGGACGGCGACTTCGATCCCGCACAATTCCGAGAAAAGGCTGCGGATGACCAGGTCAAGATGGTGGAGCTCAAGCTGAGTCAGGGTGCGAAGCCAGGCATTGGCGGGGTGCTGCCGGCGGACAAGATCACCGAAGAAGTCTCGCAGATCCGTGGGGTTCCGCGTGGCCAGGATTGCATAAGCCCGGCCAGGCACCGCGTCTTTTCCACGCCGACGGAGCTGATCGAATTTATTGCGCAGATGCGCGAGCTGTCCGGCGGCAAACCCGCAGGCTTCAAGCTGTGCGTGGGCAGCCGTCGAGAAGTGCTCGCGATCTGCAAAGCGATGCGGGAGGTGGGCACTACCCCGGACTTCATCGTGGTCGACGGCTCCGAGGGCGGTACGGGTGCGGCACCCATCGACTTTGAGGACCACGTGGGCATGCCGCTTACCGACGGGCTGATGACGGTGCACAACGCGCTTGTCGGCACAGGCCTGCGCGACCAGGTCAAACTCGGCGCATCCGGCAAGGTCGCCGGCGGTGCGGATATTGTGATGCGCATGATTCAGGGTGCCGACTTTACCAACGCCGCTCGCGCCATGATGATGGCGCTTGGCTGCATCCAGGCGCAGCGCTGCCATACCGGCAAGTGCCCCTCGGGTGTGGCGACGCAGGATCCGCGCCGCACTCGTGCGGTCGTGGTGGAGGAGAAGTCGCGGGCCGTCTACAACTTCCAGAAGGCGACGGTGCAGCAGGCGGTGCGGCTCATGGCATCGATGGGTGTCAGCGACCCGGCCGAGCTGAACCCGGCGATGCTGCGTCGCAACGTCTCGCCGACCGAGGCCCGCTCGTATGCGGAGCTCTACGAGTGGCTCGCGCCCGGCCAGCTGCTCGACGACGCCCCGCAGGGCTGGGCCGAGGACTGGCAGGCGGCTTCGGCGGACACCTTCCGGCCGGTGTAGGGCCGCAACGCCCGAGGTAGGCGGGAGTTGCAAAATAGTTCCCGGGTTCGCCTTGAAACCGGGAACTATTTTCGGGAAGAGGCCCATAACATCAGGTCAAATCATCGATGGAAACTTCCCTGTCAAGGTTCATACGCTCACAGAAGTCTTCGTCGTGGCTGACGAGAAGAAGCGCACCTGCATAACTCTCAAGAGCGGAGACAAGCCAGTTCACGGTTGAGATATCGATGTTGTTGGTGGGCTCGTCGAGAAGCAATAGCTGCGGAGCAGGCGACGAAAGAAGAACACGGGCAAATTCAACGCGGAAACGCTCACCACCCGAAAGCGTTCCGATAGGCGCGTGCACAGTCTCATTCTGAAACAACAATTGCGCGAGTTGGTCCCGAATATACTGCGGATCAGCAGACGCGTTGGCCTCCGAGACCAACTCCAAAACTGACCGGTTGGGATCAAGAACAATGCGCTGCCGGAGGTACCCCACATTCCTAATCGCGTACCCCGCGTCTCCGTCTGCAACAGAGTTGAGCAGGGTCGTCTTTCCGCTGCCGTTCGGTCCAGTGATCCGGACACGCTCGGGGCCCACAACAGTGAGTCCTGGGATCTCCACAACGCGGGTTCCGTTCGGAAGCGCCGTACCGGGAAGCTCAATGTACACGTGTTGGTCGTCGCGTACCTTGTCTTGCGCGTGACGATACTCAGCGAGAGACGACTCCACAGACTCGGCATGAGCCGAACCACGCCGAGCAGCAGTCTTCTCAGACCGATCCTTGTCCAGCCCCATCGCCATGCCAGGTTTACGATTGTTAGCAGCGAACTTCTTTCCGCGACGAGCGTCCCGAGCAATGCGAGTTTGCATTGCCTCACGCTCTCGAACCTGCCTACTGTGAATCGTCTTCTTGTCCCGCACCTCCCGCATCGCTGCTTCCTGTTCATTGGCCAGAGCTTCACGGTAGACGGAGTAGTTACCGGGGAAAAGACGAAGCTTCCCGTCGTGAAGTTCTGCAATTCCGTCCACGGAATCCAACAAGTCGCGATCGTGGCTCACCACAATCGCAGGAACAGTGGATTTGGAAAGAGAGCGGATTAGCTGGGCTTTCGCTTCCGCATCGAGGTTGTTCGTGGGCTCGTCCATGACAATGAAATCGGGGTTGTCAGCCATGAGCGCAGCTAGTGCAACACGAACAGCCTCTCCACCGGACAGGGTAGACAGCGGCCTAGCCAGGTTAAGCTCGAGTCCATGAGCTGACAACACAGCCCGAGTCTCTTCGGCAGCATCCCACCGGTCACCGATGAGCTCGAACAATTCGGGATTGAACTGGCCACCTTCGATGGCGTTGATTGCCTCGATGATTTCGGTGATCCCAAAGACGTCTGAAACTGTAGTGTCCGGTTGCAGTCCAAGATCCTGAGGCAGGTAAGCGATTTTCGACGGGCGCTCGACCGAACCAGTGCTCGGTTGCAGCTCGCCGAGGATGACCCTGATCAGACTCGTTTTTCCGGAACCGTTATCGCCGATCAGGCCGGTCAGGTGACTTGAAAAAGTGGCGTTCAAGTCCGAGAAGCAGGGGGATCCGTTAGGCCACTCGAGGGAGACGTTATTCAGGGAAATAGGCATGCTCATTCAACTTTCTGTTTCGTGTTAGGCGGAAACACGGAACTTGAGCACGGCCTATTCCTTCCTTCGGGGACAGTTCCTCGTCGATACTATGACAGTGTCCGTCGGGGGTCAAGGGTTTGCGCTGCTGTAAGTCGGGATAGGTGATGGTTTGAAGGTGGACCGCGGCTGACAGATTGCGGCGGAAGCGGAAGGACCGGCAGCGGCACCCAACCACCAACAAACGACCCCTAGTGCTGGTGGTAGTCGGCGAGGAAGTTCCCCAGCCGCTCTAGGGCGTTTTCCAGCTGCGATGCCCACGGCAGCGTGACCACGCGGAAGTGGTCTGGGGTGGGGTAGTTGAAGCCGCGGCCCTGGACCATGAGGATCTTCTCGGACTTGAGCAGGTCGAGCATGAAGCGCTCGTCGTCGTGGATGCCGTACATCTCCGCGTCGATCTTGGGGAAGCAGTACAGCGCGCCTTTCGGCTCGACGACGGAAACGCCAGGGATCTCGCGGAGCTTCCGCACGGCGACGTCGCGCTGCTTGTGCAGGCGGCCGCCCTCGGCGGTCAGCGAGTAGATGGACTGGCGGCCGCCGAGCGCCACCTGGATGGCGTGCTGACCAGGCACATTGGCGCACAGGCGCGTGCCGGAGAGCAGGTCGATGCCCTCGATGAAGCCCTTCGCGCGGCGGCGCGGTCCGGTGATGACCATCCACCCGGCGCGGTAGCCGCAGACGCGGTACGCCTTGGACAGTCCGTTGAAGGTGATGGTGATGACGTCGGGGGCGACCTCGGCCATGCAGGTGTGCTGGGCGCCGTCGTAAAGGATGCGGTCGTAGATCTCGTCGGCGAAGATCATCAGCTCGTGCTCGCGGGCAATGTCAGCGATGCCTTCGAGGGTCTCGCGGGAGTAGACGGCGCCCGTCGGGTTGTTGGGGTTGATCACCACGATGGCCTTCGTTTTGTCGGTGACCTTGGACCGGATGTCCTCCAGCGACGGGTTCCAGTCGTCCTCCTCGTCGCACAGGTAGTGCACGACCTTGCCGCCGGCGAGGGTGGAGGCCGCCGTCCACAGCGGGTAGTCCGGGGCGGGGATGAGGATCTCGTCGCCGTCGTTGAGCGCGGCCTGCGTGACCATACTGATCAGCTCGGAGACGCCGTTGCCCAAATACACGTCGTCGATGTCGCAGGGCGGGAAGCCGTCGATAAGCTCATAGCGCGTGACCACGGCTCGGCGGGCGGAAGTGATGCCCTTGGAGGTGGTGTAGCCCTGGGAGGTGGGCAGGTTGGCGATCATGTCGCGCATGATCACGTCCGGGGCCTCGAAGCCGAACACGGCGGGGTTGCCGGTGTTCAGCTTGAGGATGGTGTGGCCGTCGCGCTCCATCTCCTCCGCGGTCGCGGAGACGGGCCCGCGGATGTCGTAGAAGACGTTCTTGAGCTTGTCGGCCTGGTCGAAGTGGCGGTGGGTACGCTTGGCGCGTGTCGACGCCACCTTCTCGGGATTGGCTGGCTGGTCTGGGGTTTTGGGATGTTTCTTGGCCATAGGGCCATATTAGTCGCGGCGGCGGAACCTGTTGAGGGATTCTTGCGCAAAGTTGAGGGTATCGCCGGTGAGTTGGTCGATCTGCTCGCGGCGCTCCGCCTTCCTGCGCGCCGCGTCGTAGGCGCGGTCCGCCTCCAGCTCCAGCTGCTTGGCGCGCACGAGGCGGCGCTTGGAGCGCTCCATGTCGCGCAGCGACGGCGAGTACCAGGAGTCCGGCCCCACCTTCATCACGTAGAGCAGGATGAACAGGACCGGGATGACCGCGAGCACGGCGGGGAGCGAGGCCGCTCCGGCGAGGGTGATGCTGCCGATGGTGCCCAGCCAGAAGATGCCGGCGCGGGTGCGGCGGCCGGAGCGGCGCGCCTCGACAAGCTCGCGGGCGGTGAAGACGGGCACGTCGTGCTGGGCCGCCGGCATGCCGGCGCTGGAGCCCATGACGGGTGCCTGGGGGATGTCGGCGAACAGCGGCACGAGGTCCGCCCGGGTCTGCGCCTGGGTGCAGCACTGGCAGCGCTCGTCGTACTCCCCGAGGGTGAGGCGGCCCTCGCTCAGCGCTTCCCCGAGAGCGGACATTGCCTCGGTGCGGTCCGCGTCAGAAAGCCGGATGTGCTCCGGCTGGGAGGGCTGGAAAGCGCTGCTCATCGGGGAAATGCTCCTTACAGTTCACAGAGAGAGTAACGGCCCCACCATAGCACTGTAGGTGGTGCTCTAGGCGCTCCAGCGATCGTCGGCGCCGGTGACGCGATTGTCGAAGCGCGTGCGGGCGTCGTCGTAGTCCTGCTCGGGCAGCTGGTAGAAGTACACGCGCGGCAGTACTCCCTCGACGCGGTCGAGGTAGGTGCCCATGAAGTCCGCGAGCGCGTCGTTGCCGTCGAGGGCCTCGGCGCTGACGTAGACGAACAGCGGTCTGGACAGCGGGTACTCGCCCTCCTGCGTGGCTTCGCGGGAGGGCGCGATGCCGTCGATGGTGACGTTGTCGATCAGGTCGCGGGTTTCGCCGTCGGTGGCCAAGTAGTTGCCAACGCCCATAAAGCCGATGCCGTTGGGGTCGTCGGCGATCCAGCCGGACAGTTCGTCGATGTCGTCGGTCGCCTCGTAGTCGTCGCGGATGGTGTCGCCTTCGAGGACCTTGTCCTTGAACACCTCGAGGGTGCCGGAGCCATCCGGTCGGCCGTACAGGCCAATCTCCTCGTCCGGCCAGGACGGGTCGATGTCGGACCATTTGGTCACCGGGGAGTCCGCCGCCCAGATGTCGTGGAGCTGCTCGGTGGTGAGGTCCTGGGCCCAGGTGTTGTCGGCGTGCTTCACAATGGTCACTGCGTCGAGCGCGATGGGCAGCTCGATGAACTCGATACCATTGTCGCTGCACTGCTGCTGGAACTCCGCCGGGATGGCCACGGAGGAGTCGTTGAGGTCGGACTTGCCGTCGCAGAACGCCTCGAACCCGTCGGTGGAGCCGTCGGCGGAGATGCGCGCGTCGTGGTCGGTGCGGTCCGCGATGAAGGAGGTGATCGGCTCGACGGTGGCGGAACCGGTGACGCGGATCGCGCCGCCGGAGACCGGGTCGTTGTCGCTCTCGGCGTCGCTGCCTGCGCAGGCGGTCAGGCCGGTCGCCGCGAGGGAGAGCGCGGCGGTCAGTGCGATGAATTGCTGCTTCATACGTGCTGTGCCTGCCTTACTGGTGCTTCTTGGTTGCTTCGTTGCGGAACTCACGGAAGAAGGTGAGCACGTCGCGCCAGCGCGGGCGGGTCATCTCCAGGTACTCCGGGATGCGGTTAAGCTCCTCCAGCTGTTCCGGCGTGAGGCGCTCGTGGTCCGTCTTGCGGCGCATCTCGAGCTCGGCGCGCAGGACGCTCGTGGTTTCTTCGAGCTCGTCGATGAGCTGCTGGAGTTCGTTGTTCGGCGCGTCGGCGTCGATAAGCTTCTGGGCGCGCTGGCCGGACTTTGACTGTGCGTTGTCGGGGGTGGTCATGGGGGCTCCTTAGAAGAAGACGTTGGTGATGAGGACGGCGAGCAGCGGGAGGGCGAAGAAGACACCGCCGACCCAGAGGAAGACGTACCACTTGTTCTTGTCCGCCATGGTGGCCAGCCAGTCTGCGCCCTTCGGCGGGAGGGCGCGCAGGAACGGCAGGGACATGATGACGAGTGCGCCGAAGACGTTGAACATGGTGTGCACCAGCGCGCCCTGCATCGCGGACTCTGCCTCCACGCCGGAGGCGGAGAACGCGGCGATGAGGCCGGTGATGGTGGTACCGATGTTGGCGCCGACCACGAACGGGAACAGCTCCTTGACCTTGAACTTGCCGGAGGCAGCGAGCGGGACGGTCAGGGAGGTGGTGGTGGAAGAGGACTGGACGGCGGTGGTGATCACGGCACCGGAGAGGATGCCGGTGACCGGGCCGCGGCCCAGCGCAGCGTGCAGCAATTCCTGGGCGCGGCCGACCAGCAGTGCAGAAAGCATCTTGCCGATGTAGCCGATGACCACCAGGATCAGGGCTACGCCGCCGACGGAGAGGACGATGCCGCCCCACACGTCGCCGAGCGGGCTGACGATGAGCTTGGCCAGGTTGACCAGCGGCTTGGTGATCGCGTCGACGCCGCTGCCGATCGCGTCGAAGATGCCGGCGAGCACGCCGTCGCCCTCACCCGCGAGGGAGCCCGCGAACACGCCGGAAATCTTGGACAGGAAGCCGGTGAAGATTTCCAGCGGGAAGAAGATCGCCAGCGCGAGCAGGTTGTAGAAGTCGTGCACCGTGGCCATGGAGAACGCGCGGTGGAACTGCTGCTTGTTGCCCGACAGACCGAGCGCCACCAGCGTGGAGGTGACGGTGGTGCCGATGTTGGCACCGAAGAGCATGGGCACCGCCACCTCCAGCGGCAGGCCACCGGCGATCATGCCGACGGTAATGGAGGTGGTGGTGGAGGAGGACTGCATGATGGCGGTGGCGAGAATACCGACCGCCAGGCCCACGAACGGGTTCTCGGCGAAGGAGAACAGTTCCTTCGCCTGGTCGCCCGCGGCCATCTTGAAGCCGGCGCCGATCATGCCGACGGCGTTGAGGAGCAGCCAGATCGCAAGGACGACGGAGATCCACTCCGCGACCTTCTTGGCGGTGCCGCTCAGCGGCAGCCAGCCGAGCGGGTCGGCGGTCGTCTCGTCGTCCGCGTTCTTTGGCGCGTCCGTGTCCGGGGCGGGTTTCGTCTTGGTGGCAACGGCGGTGCTGCCGTGTGCCACGTCGCGCGCGCCGGTCTCGGCGTGCTTGGCATCTCTGCTCATGTGCGCTCTCAATCAACGTCGTATGGACTTGGTCGAGAGTGCACCTTATGAGCAAGAAGCGGAATTGCTGTGTATTTCCGGTTAACTTCCGGGGAATTGTATAAAGGTAGCCTAGCTATGTGAGAACTGGCTCTGGTACAGCTCGTGGTACGCGCCCTTGCGCTCGAGCAGTTCCTCGTGCGTGCCCTGCTCCACGATCCGCCCGGCCTCCATCACCAGGATCACGTCCGCGTCCCGGATGGTGGACAGGCGGTGCGCGATGACAAAGGAGGTGCGCTGCGCCCGCAGCGCGTTCATCGCCCGCTGCACCAGCACCTCGGTGCGCGTATCCACCGACGAGGTCGCCTCGTCCAGAATCAGGATGCCCGGCCGCGAGAGGAACGCGCGCGCAATGGTGATCAGCTGCCGCTCGCCCGCGGAGATGGAGCCGCCGTCCTGGTCCACGATGGTGTCGTAGCCGTCGGGCAGCGCGTGCACGAAGCGGTCCACGTAGGTCGCCTTCGCGGCCTCGATGACCTCCTCGTCCGTCGCGTCGAGGCGGCCGTAGCGGATGTTTTCCATGATCGTGCCCTTGAACAGGACCGCGTCTTGCAGCACCATACCGATCTGGCTGCGCAGGTGGGGGCGCCTGAAATCGCGGATGTCGTGGCCGTCGATAAGGATTGCCCCCTCGTCCACGTCGTAGAACCGCATGATCAGGTTGACCAGCGTCGTTTTGCCCGCGCCGGTCGGCCCCACGATCGCGGCGGTCTGCCCCGGCGCGACGCGCAGCGAGAGGTCCTGGATCAGCGGCTCGTCGGTGTAGGAGAAGGACACATCGCGGAACTCCACCAGGCCTTCGGGCCGCGCGCTTGTCGACGCCCCCTCGACATCCGCCACCTCTTCCTCAGCGTCGAGCAGCTCGAAGATGCGCTCCGCTGACGCGACGCCGGATTGGACCATCTGCATCATGCCGGCGATCTGGCCGAGCGGCTGGTTGAACTGGCGAGAGTACTGGATGAACGCGGTGGCGTCGCCAAGCGTCATGTGTCCGTTGGCCACGCGCAGGCCGCCGAAGACGGCGATGGCCACGTAGGAGAGATAGGACACGAACTGCATAATCGGCTGCATCGAGTTGGACAGGAACTGCGCCTTCTGCGCGGCGCCGGTGAGCTCCTCGTTGCGCGCGTCGAAGGTGCGGCGCAGCTCCTCGGTCTGGCCGAAGATGAGCGCGACGTCGTGGCCGGAAAATGACTCCTCCACATGCCCATTGACGTCGCCAGTGGCCTTCCACTGGGCGGCGAACTGCTTCTGCGAGCGGGTCCCCACCACGCCCATCGCCACCGCGGTGAGCGGGATGGCCAGCAGCGCCAGCAGGGCGAGCTGCCAGGACAGCCAGAACATCATGACGATGATGCCCACCAGGGTGATCACCGCATTGAACATCTGCGACAGCGCCTGCTGCAGCGCCTGCTGGACGTTGTCCACGTCGTTGGTGGTGCGGCTCATCACGTCGCCGCGCTGGCGGGAGTCGAAGTAGTTCAGCGGCAGCCGGTTCAACTTCGTTTCGACGCGCTCGCGCAGGTCGTAGACGGTGCGCATGGTCAGCCGGTTCAGCAGCGCGCCCTGCGCCCACATGAGGACGGAGGAGCACAGGTACAGGGCGAGGATGACAATGATCAGCTCGCGCAGGTGGTCAAAGTCGATGCCCTCGCCGGGCCGCAGGTCCATCGCCTCCGCCATGTCGGCGAAGCGGTCCTCGCCGGCGGCGCGCATGCCCTCCACCGCCTGCTCCTTGGTCACCCCGCCCGGCATGCGGGCGGAGATCGCGCCGGAGAAGATCACGTCCATCGCCCGTCCCATCACGCGGGGCGCGTACACCGACAGCACGACCGATGCGGCGTTCATCACAAAGACCGCGATCAGCGCGATCTTGAACGGCGCCAGCAACCCGATCAGCCGCTTCGCCGAGGGCCAAAACTGTTTCGCCTTCCGAGGCTCTTGCTCACTCATGCCTGCACCGCCTTCTGGCTCTGCTCAATTTCCCGATACGTCTGGCTGCTTTCCAGCAGCTCTTCGTGGGTGCCGCGTGCCACGATCTCGCCGGCTTCCATCACGAGGATCTGGTCGGCACCGCTAATCGACGCCACCCGTTGCCCCACCACAATCACAACCTTGCCCGCGGTGTACTCGGTCATCGCGGCGCGCACGCGCGCGTCCGTGGACGCGTCGAGCGCGGAGAAGGAATCATCAAACAGGAACACGTCCGGCTGCGCCACCAGCATGCGCGCGATGGAGAGGCGCTGGCGCTGCCCGCCGGAGACGTTCGTGCCGCCCTGCGAGATCTCCATGTCCAGGTCGTCGACGAAGTCGGCCTGCGCCGCGCGCAGCGCGTTCCACAGCTCCTCGTCCGTCGCGTCCGGGTTGCCCATCCGCAGGTTCGAGGCGACGTTGCCGCTGAACAGCCAGGGCTTCTGCGGGACCATGGAGACACGCTCGACGATGTCGGGGCGGGCCAGGTTGTCGATGGGGGTGGCGTCGAGAAGCACTTGCCCCTCGGTGGCCACGTGCAAGCGCGGGATGAGGCTGAGCAGCGTCGTCTTGCCCGAGCCGGTGGCGCCGATGATCGCCGTGGTCGTGCCCGGGCGGGCGGTGAAGCTCACGCGCTTGAGAACGGGTGCGTCGGCGCCGGGGTAGGTGAAGGTGACGTCGCGGAACTCCACCTCACCGGTGCGGGCGGTGGGGGAAGTAGGGCGCGCCGGCTCGACGATCTGCGGGGCGTGGCCCAATACCTCCGCCACGCGGCGGGCGCACACGATCGCGCGCGGCAGCATCATCAGCATGAACACGCCCATCATCACCGCCATGAGGATCTGCATGAGGTACTGCATAAACGCGGTGAGCGCGCCCACCTCTACCAGGCCCTCGTCCACGCGGTGGCCGCCGAACCAGAGCACCGCTGCTGTCGCCAGGTTCAGGATGAGCATGATGACCGGGAACATGGTCACGAATACCCGGCCGATATTCAGGCTGAGTTTAGTGATCTGCTGATTCGCGTCTGTGAACCGCTCGGTCTCGTAGTCCTCGCGGGCGAACGCGCGGACCACGCGGATGCCGGCGATCTGCTCGCGCAGCAGGACGTTGATTGCGTCCAGCCGCTTCTGCATCTGCTTGAACAGCGGCATAAGAATCGCCACGATGACGCCCACCACGACGGCGAGCACGACCACCGCCGTGACAACGAGCCAGGACATCCCCGCATCCTGGCGCAGGGCCATGATGATGCCGCCGATGGCCATGATGGGTGCGGCGACCATGAAGTTCATGAACAGCAGGAATGTCATTTGCACCTGCTGGACGTCGTTGGTGCCGCGGGTGACTAGGGTGGCGGTGCCGAAGCGGGCCATGTCCTCGCTGGTGAAGCCCGATACTCGGTCGTAGACGGCGGCCCTGATGTCCCGGCCGGTCTTCATGGCCACCTGGGAGGCGAACCACACCGCGCCGATGGCCGCCACGATCTGGATGAGTGCGACGATGAGCATGCGCAGGCCCACGTTCCAGATGTAGGGCACGTCTGCGCGCGCGACACCGTTATCAATAATGTCTGCGTTGAGGTCCGGTAGGTACAGCGTGGCGAGGGTGGTAACCAGCTGGAGTATGAGCACCGCGAAAATCTCACGACGATAGCGAGCGAGTCGGCGGAACAGATCCATCTAGTCTCCTGAATTCACAGAAACGGTCTTACCTCGCAGCTCGATCACGCTGCGTGCCAACCACGGCAGTGACCAGAGCCAAAAGCGCCAGAACCATAGTTGGGAAAGCGAATCGTCTCTCGGGCTCAAGGTCCACCCACTTTCCAAGCGAAACGTGAGGCAACCAGTTCGAAGCACGTTCGGACAGCATTGAGGCTAGCAGGGGTTCTGCAACAACGAAGTAAGCTACGAGTGCAACCAAAACGACGACCCACCGTCTTAGCAGTGTTGCTGCCGCAAATGCGATCACGGCAACGGTGGCGTAGAGAATGGATCCGCCCAGGATGACGGTACCAAGGGGCGCTTCGGGGGTGAGGCTTGGTACTTCGGCTTGCCTCAAACCTGTCGTCAACCCGGCGATCGATAATGCGGTTAGGATTGCTCCGGTTATTAACGACAAAAGTACCAGAGATAGCGCCCGAACGGCGAAGATCGTTCTCAAACGCCGCGCCGCGACCGCAATATTGAGCAGAGCGCCCGATGAGAGCTCGCTTCCAGCGAAAAGAACGCCGTGGAGTGAAGCGGCAAGTGGCGCTAGTAGATAGATCGAGGTTGCGGCGAGATCCAGCTTCTCCGGATCTTCTGAGTCGGGCCCGAGTGCTGCCGTGGTGTCGATCGAGACCGCACCGGCATCTGAGGAGGCCCCGCTTGATGCCATGACTGCGGCGTATGACAACAGTGCGGTTAGTAACGGCACAACTACGAGTAGAGCAAAGACTCCCGGATGAAGTATCCACCTTCTGGTTTCGACTTTGACCACCGTCTTACGGTCTGCCGTGTGCATGAAACTGATCCTCCAAAGTGTGCTTCTTCGTCTCCAGATTCAAGACCGGAATGGAGTGCTCCTCCATTAGGGTCCGTAGGGTTTCGACATTCTGATCGTCCACCTCCAGCACGCCAGGGCTGTGCGAGCCAGTTCGGACACGCCGATGATCAATGATGGAACTGATCGCCTCACTCAGTTCCGGCGGATAATGTACTAAGAAAGTTTTCGCTTCCCCCACGTAGCTAGCGAGCTCACCAGCAAAAATCATTCTTCCGCGTTCTAGGTGGATGATGTGGGAGCAAAGGGTTTGAATTTCATTGAGGTCGTGGCTTGAGATTAAGACAGTGCGTTCGTCAGTTGGTAACTGCTCTATGAGGTTTCGCATAAGCAGGCGCCCCTGGGGATCTAAACCGTTCATTGGTTCGTCAAGAATGGTCAGGAGTGAACCATTAATCAAAGCAGCACCAATTTGCACCCGTTGACGGTTTCCAAACGATAGCGTCCGAACTTTTCTCGACGAATACTCACCCAACGACAGGGATTTAATCACGTCCTTGACTTCCTCGTCCGTTCGCCCAGTCAGTTGACCAAGGTATGTCAAAGTTCGTTTGACTGACCAGCGCGGCCAAAGCGCCATTGCGTCGATTGCAGCTCCAGTCCCGCTCCCTATAGTTTCGCTGGAGGCGAGGTTTTTCCCGAAGAACTCGATTTCCCCGTGGGAAGGGCGTTCGACTCCGGCAATAAGGCGTAGAAGTGTGGACTTTCCGCTACCGTTCGACCCCACAAGACCCACTACTGTCCCTGCGGGGACCTCTACATTGATGTCATCGAGTGCGAGAGTCGAACCATACCTCTTGCTAAGATTAGAAAGTTTTACAGCGACTTGAGGTGTTTTCATCTAAGTACCATTCGTAGGCAAGTAGCCCCGCTTGTAATCGGGGCTACTTCGTAGGTGGTTAGGGCGCAACTTTAGCTAGTTGCCGTAGCTGGCGCAGACGTAGAAACCGATGCTGATGCAGCCTCCCATTCGCGGATCAAGTTCCGGTCGAACCTTGAGCAGGGGACCCTCAGCCTCACGACCATCTTCGGGTAGCTCGAATTCGCGCGTTGTGAATCGCAGTCCGTCAGGAACTGGCACTCCGCGCTCTCGCAAAGTCTCGAGATTGGCGGTCTTTGCAGTAAGCTCCTTCCTTTTCGCATGGGTGGGGAGCTGAGCGACATCGTTGATGTAGCCGATGAACCCATCAGAAGCGATAACTTCGATGAAGTCATCGATTTGCTTCGTGATCGTTTCCTTGTTGATGCGAAGCTCTACCTCGGCGATCTCGCTGTCGATCTTGTTGAACGTGGTATTTACGGACATGGTGAAGTATTTACGGACATGGTGAATCCTTTCTGGTATTGCAATGATTTGCTTGGGGTGAACAAAGGGAGTCATCCGATGTTGGCGAACGAGCGAATTTTCTCGAGCCAGGACTTATTGTCGTTAGTTCCACTGACGAGTCTGAAGTTCACTAGAAGTGAGATTCTGTCTCCGTTAGTGAGATAGAGGTTCAGGGGCTTACCAAGATCCCTAACGAATCCGAGAGAGGGAAATCCGCCTCGGCTACCGCCCGCTGTGAAGCGCCCATACTCGGGTGTGAACTCGACGTCAACATCCTGGATATCAGTGGGCCACAGAGTCAGCCAGTCACCAAGGACCAATTTCTTCTCGTTGAGAAAGATTTCGCCTTGGTGCGGAAAAAGAGCCGCCTGATTCGCAAGCCCGAACAGTCGTCGACCAGCATCATTCGACTCGAGCTCAGTTTTAGTTGCGCCGTGAAAACTGGCTCTATCCGTGAATTTCTTAGTCACTTCCACAGGTGCACCTCTTAAGCTAGTGCCGCGTCGCTGTCGAACGTGTAGGTCACTTTCCTGACCCCGTCTGACAAGAGTTTCGCCACGCAAAACAGAGTGGGTCGGCCGTCGCCAAACCGCGAACGTTGGATCTTCAGGCCCTCAGGCACATGGATACCTCGATCTTCTAACTCATCTTCGTCGAGGATCGTGCCTCGAACGAACTCGTCGCGTTCCTGAACCGGTAGCGCATACAGTTCTTGCAGCATCGCGACAAACTCGTCCCCGGTCACAAAATCTCTGATCTCGAGAAGCCCCTGCTTTGCTTCCTGTCGGACCATCTCCTGGCTCAATGGGGGCATTGGAGCGTCTTCCTCGATTACCGGGTAGTCGATCCGCTCCATTTCGAACGGGGCAACGTTTTCCTTGTCCAACGTGTACTCCTTTCTATTTCCGATGACTTCAGTGGGGAGGGCGACCGTTTGACCGCCATCCTCAGTTTAAATTACCGGGTCCGATCCGGGTATCGGCCAACTGGACATTTAAAAATTTGGCCAAGTAGCTATGAATCCTCAGTTGCCCGAGTGTGTGTTGACGAGCTAGAATTGCGCAATGTTCCGCCTGTTTCTTGCTGGTCAAGGATCTTTGCGACTAAAAGGGGGCGTCACTTTGGAGCGCGTAGTCTCAGATTCGGGTGACGGTCCCTTTTGGGGGTCAGACGTGGAGCGACCTCATCTACCTTGCGTCAATCTGCTTGATCGGTTTCGTCTCACTGAGCGGAGCTAGCGAGCAAAGTCGGGTGGCGTTAATAGCGCTAATCGCATTGATGATCGCGCTGCAATTTCAACGCAAACGACATCCCTTTCTGGTTCTTTTTCCGCCAGCAGTTTGTGCTCTTTTTGCAACTAACGTCTTCTTTCTTCCGACCGTGTTCAACTTGGCACTGCGTAAGCGAGGATGGGGCAGTTTCGCGGCTGTGGTCGCTGCCTTCGTCCTCTGCCGAGTCGGGTGGTCGGAGAAGGAAACGATCGTCACTGTTCAGGCGGGTGAGAAGGAAACCAATGATCCAACTATTGCCTGGCTGGTTGAAGGCACGGTTCTCGTCATTGTGCCGTTCCTGGCTGGGCTGGTTATTTCCTACAATAGAAATCTGGTTGAGTCGTACCGGGTGATTGCGCAGCATAAAGAGCTAGAGCGGCAAAGGGTGGCTACAGAGGCCGTCCTCAGGGAGCGAGCCCGGATCGCCAATGAAGCGCACGATCATGTTGGCCATAAGCTAGCGTTGTTGTCACTGCAAGCGGGTGGCCTCGAGGTCAACTCCGAAGCTGGCCCCGACGTGATCAAGGAGAACGCTCAATTGATACGAGAGACCGCGGTAGAGACGTTAGCGGACCTCAGAGTTCTTATTGACCGCTTGGACGATGCGTCGGCTTTCCAGGCCCCCGAAGATTTAGCTGCGATCGTGGCTGAAAATCGGAGAAGCGGGGCCGACATTACGCTGAACACTAGATCGCTTCGCCAGGTGGATGAAATGCCACGGGAAATGCGCCAGCTCGTCTCGCAAGTAGTTCGAGAGGCTCTAGCCAATGCTAGTGTTCATGCTCCACAAAGCCCGATTTCTGTTGAACTGAGTGGCAGTGAAGGAGGCGAATTACAAATCTATATCCAGAACTCCGTGCGTGAGGTTGAATCGGGAGATCTAGTTAAGAAGTGTTATGTCCATAGAGTTTTTGGACAAGGAGTCCAATGACTTTTTGGACACGGAATCCATGGAGTTCTTGGACAGTTTCTAGCGGGTCATATTTGTGGTCTGCGTTGTTATGTCCATAGAGTTTTTGGACAAGGAGTCCAATGACTTTTTGGACACGGAATCCATGGAGTTCTTGGACAGTTTCTAGCGGGTCATATTTGTGGTCTGCGTTTCGGTCGGGGCTTAGCGAGTTTCGGGTTCATCCGTGGCGGCTTGCGGTGCTTCATTCCTTCAACGAGGTTGATGTTGATCTGCCCGCCTGGTGGCCTGTGGCTCAGTGTGACTGGCAGTGGCACGCTGAAGAGGAATTCAC
>NZ_NSGK01000018.1:0-8434 GCF_002285085.1 Corynebacterium sp. NML 150383
TTGGGTGTGTCGGTGGTTGATGGCGGCGGGGAAACGCCCGGTCCCATTCCGAACCCGGAAGCTAAGCCCGCCCGCGCTGATGGTACTGCACTCGGGAGGGTGTGGGAGAGTAGGTTACCGCCGACCCAAAACTATAAATAATTGAATAATTGTGTGTGCGCCCCGGCCCCGGGGGTGGTGGGATCATGTGTTGATCCGCACCGCCCTTTGTGGCCGGGGCGTTTTCCTGTGCGCGTAGCAGGGTGGGGGGAGCCTGGCCCGCCGAGACGCGTAACCTGCCGCCGGGGAGTAGCCGTTGTCAGCTGCCGTCTGTGACGGGCATCAATGGCGGGGGCTCGGCCGACCCACGAGGCGTGCGCATATGGCGCTAGCTCCATCTACGGCTACCAGACGGATGCGACCAGGGTATTTACCGGCGCAACCGTACAAATGGAGCTAGCTCCATATAACGCAGCCCGCGCCGAAGCCGCACAACCATCGCAGACCAAGCTGTGGCCGTGCCGGGGGCTTTACTCTGCCACCGCAGAGTAAATGGGAAGCGTGGACCGCCGTGGTGCCTACGCTGTCGCCGCAGGGTGCCACCCGGTTGAATATTCGGGCAAAGGCTAGGCGGACACTCTCTGCCGCGCGATCGCCTGGCGTTGCTGTTGCTACCGGGGTCCACGCGCGCTGGCGGACCGCTTGGCCCAGCGAGGAGGATATCTGACGAGATCACCTTGACGAAGATGCGAGACGAGGTCCGTGAATTCGTCGCCCTCTTCTCGTCCAACACACAGCTGCCATCAAACACACGGTCTTCTCGTCAAACACCCGACACCACACCCCACCGAAACACCGAGCCAGACGAAGGCCACCCCGAGCCGGCAACCACACCGGCGGCGCCCACCCCACCCACCCCGCCATAGCAAGGTCGACCGCCCTACCGAGCAGCCGTGGAGTTAGGAACCCGACGGCCCCGCGTCACGTCGAGGAGGGCGCAGTCCTACCCGAATGCGAGAGCGCCCCAGCGGAGCCCGAAACCGGCGGCGACGAGGCTCAGCACTGCCGTCGCTAAGGCGTAGCGCACCAGCTCGCTCCAATTCCGATCACGGATGAGCTGGCCGAGCTCCTTGGCCAGGGTGGACCAGGTGGAGAGGGCGCCGGCGAAGCCCGTGCCGATGGCCATCGCGACCAAGCCACCGTGGCCGGAGACGAAGCCGAGGATGGAGCAAGCGACCATATTCGCGGCCCACGTACCAACTCGAGGTGCGGGGATACGCGCTAGCGCCCACCGGGAAACGCCGCCGGCGAAGGCTCCCGCGAAGATGGCAACCGTGGTCCAGATCAGCAAAGCCATGCTCAGGGCCTTGCCTGTGTGCGGTAGGGGTGGGGGGACGTGGCGTCGGCAAGCAACCAAGCTCCGACGCAGACGATAAAACTCACCGCGATGATGACGAGCGCCCAGATCGCGCTGGACGTGGCTGCGGCGACCGTCATCGCGGAAAAGGTGGTGAAGCCGCCGAGGGCACCGGTGCCAAGGAACGGTCCGGGCTTGAAGTAGCCCATGGCGAAGGATCCGGCGGCGTTGATGCCCAGCGTGGCAAGGGCAGCGGAGCCTGGGATGACGGCGACAAGGGCGGCGCGCAAAAGCGCCCCCAGTGCGGCGCCGAGGCCGACGAGGAGCGCTTCTTTGAGTGGACCCTGCATGTCGCCAGCGTAGCAGGCGGCTAGTGCCAATCCCAATCCATGCCTTGCTGTTGGACGAAGCGGGCGACGTCGTCAGGCGACTTCTTAAGCTTGGGGTCGAACCTAAGGTATTCGCGGGTCTCGCGGGCGACGAGCCCAGAGAGGATGAGTAGGCCGATGAGGTTCGGGATGGCCATGAGCCCGTTGGCGAGGTCGGAGAAGGTCCACGCGAGTTCGAGCTCGGAGGTCGCGCCGACGAACGAGAGCGCGGTGAAGAACATTCGGTAGGGCACGCTGATCCACTGGCCAAACAGCGCCACGATGGAGCGCTCGCCGTAGTAGGACCAGCCCAAGATGGTGGAGAATGCGAAGAAGATGAGGGAGATCGAGACGATCGTCCCTCCCCAGTGGCCGGGCAGCCCCTCGGCGAAGCCGGCCGCGGTCATCACCGCTGCCTCGTCGCGCCCCATCTGCCAAGTGCCGGAGGTGACGATGACCAGGCCGGTGATGGTGACAACGATGATGGTGTCAATGAACGTCTGGGTCATGGACACCAGCCCCTGGCGCACGGGGTGCTCCGTCTTCGCGGCGGCGGCGGCGATGGCGGCGGAGCCCATGCCCGACTCGTTAGAAAAGATGCCGCGAGCCACGCCGAACTGGATGGCCAGCATGATCCCGGAGCCGACGAACCCGCCAGCGGCGGCGGAGCCGGAGAACGCGCCAGTGAAAATCGCGCTCAGCGCCGCCGGGATCTGGTCGGCCATGGTGATGAGCACGGCGATACCGCCAACCACGTAAATGACGATCATCAGCGGCACGAACGCGGCCGTGATCTTGCCAATGCCCTCGATGCCGCCGAGGACGGCGGCGCCCACGCAGAGGAAGATGAGGATGCCGGAGACGACCGGGTCGACGCCGAACGCGTCCTCCATGCCGGCGGCAATCGAGTTGCCCTGGGCCAGGTTGCCGATGCCAAAGGACGCGAAAATGGTAAACAGCATGAATGCCGCCGCGAGCACCTTGCCCAGGCCACCGGGGATACCGCGGCGCAGGTAGGTCTGGGGTCCGCCCTGCTGCTTGCCGTGCTTGTCGGTCGTGCGGAAGCGAACGCCCAGGTAGGCCTCGCTGTACTTGGTGGCCATGCCGACGAGTCCGGTCACCCAGATCCAGAACAGCGACCCCGGACCGCCGATGGACAGCGCGGTGGCGACGCCAACGATGTTGCCCGTGCCCACCGTCGCGGCGAGCGCCGTGGTGAGTGCCTGGTAGTTGGAGATGTCGCCGGCGCCCTCGCTGCTCGTATCAATAAACGCATGGCGCGTGGCGCGCCCGAGCGTGCGGAACTGGATGCCGCCGAGCCGGATGGTGAGGTACAGGCCGGTGCCGAGCAGCAGCGGCATGAGGACGAAGGGCCCCCAGACGACGGTGGACACCGCGCTGAGGACGTCATTCAACGATGAGGTCATAACTCCACGTTTCGGGCAGGAATTGGGGATAGGCTCACGCCGCCGTCGCGCTGCCGTGCGCAATGCGAACGGAACTTTGGACGTCAGAATAACCTGTCGAGTGACAAAAATACGAATCCTGGCAGAAATTGGTTGGAGCATGGAAGATGGGGGTGAGCAGGGGGCGTCGAGAAGCGGCGCGCCTGACGGAGACACAAGGAGCACGCACATGGCACACGAACGCGCTGGTCAACTCGCCCAGCCCGGAGACCTGATCGACATCGCCGCGCTAGTCACGGCTTATTACACGCGCGACATCGACGCGGAGGATCCTGACCAGCAGGTCAGCTTCGGCACCTCCGGGCACCGCGGGTCCGCGCTGGACAACGCGTTCAACGAGCCGCACATCCTGGCCACCACGCAGGCCATCGTGGATTACCGCCGCGCCAACTCCATCGGCGGCCCCGTCTACATCGGCCGCGACACTCACGCCCTCTCCGAGCCGGCGATGGTCACCGCGCTCGAGGTCCTCATTGCCAACGAGGTGCCAGTGCTTGTCGACGCCGCGGGGCGCTACACCCCCACCCCCGCAGTCTCGCACGCGATTCTGGCGCACAATGCCAAGCTCACCGGCGGCGTGACCGGCACGGACCCGCAGCGCGCGGACGGCATCGTGATCACGCCCTCGCACAACCCGCCGCGCGACGGCGGCTTCAAGTACAACCCGCCCAGCGGCGGCCCTGCTAGTGCGGACGCCACAGACTGGATCGCCGAGCGCGCCAACCAGTACCTCGCCCGCGGCCTGGAGGGTGTGCGCCGAGTCAACGTCACCGGCGTGCTGGATGACCGCGCCGAACGCTTCGACTTCCTGGGCAACTACGTCGACGATCTGCCGAATGTGGTGGACATCGACGCAATCCGCGGCTCCGGACTGAGCATCGGCGCGGACCCGATGGGCGGCGCGTCGGTGGACTACTGGGGCGCAATCGCCGAGCGTCACGGCCTGAACATGCAGGTAGTCAACCCGAACGTGGACGCCACCTGGCGGTTCATGACGCTGGATACCGACGGCAAGATCCGCATGGACTGCTCCAGCCCGAACTCCATGGCGTCGCTGGTGCACAACCGCGATAAGTACGGCATCGCCACCGGCAATGACGCGGACGCGGACCGCCACGGCATTGTTACCCCGGACGCCGGGCTGATGAACCCGAACCACTACCTGGCCGTGGCCATCGAGTACCTGTTCAGCCACCGCGACGGCTGGGCCGATGGCACCGCAGTGGGGAAGACGCTCGTGTCATCCTCCATGATCGACCGCGTTGTGGAGTCGCTTGGCCGCACGCTTGTCGAGGTCCCCGTCGGCTTCAAGTGGTTCGTGCCCGGGCTTATCGACGGGCAGATCGGCTTCGGCGGCGAAGAGTCCGCCGGCGCCTCCTTCCTGCGCAAAGACGGCACGGTCTGGTCCACCGACAAGGACGGCCTGATCATGGACCTGCTCGCCGCCGAGATCACCGCGGTGACTGGCAAGACCCCGTCGCAGCGCTACGCGGAGCTGGCCGAGCAATTCGGCGCGCCCGCATACGCGCGTATCGACGCCCCCGCGAACCGCGAGCAGAAAGCCACCCTCAAGGCGCTCTCGCCGGACCAAGTCAGCGCGACCGAGCTCGCCGGCGAGCCGATCACCGCGAAGCTCACCGAGGCCCCCGGCAACGGCGCAGCCATCGGCGGGCTCAAAGTGACCACGGAAAACGCCTGGTTTGCCGCCCGCCCGTCGGGCACCGAGGACAAGTACAAGATCTACGCGGAGTCCTTCAAGGGCGAAGAGCACCTCAAGCAGGTGCAGGAGGCGGCGAAGGCCGTTGTCGCCGACGTGCTGGGGGAGTAGGGGCTACACAGGGGTTGCCGTAGTCGAAGCTGCGCGACTAAGCTGTGGGTGAAACCGGCGATAAGTCCTCCAGGGGAGGACTTCCCACCTTCACAGGCGGGATAGCCGGTTTCAGTGATTTTCAGGCCGGCCCCAGGGGGTAAGTAGCGTGGAGAGCGTTGGTTTAATACAAGGCTCGAACCATGTACATTTCTTGCCCTCGAGATGACGCTGAACTGCCCAAAGACCGTAATCCGCCACCTGGAGACCCCAAGAGGATTGCGCAGTCCATACGCAAAGTGTGATGTTTCTGCTGATCTGGTCGCAGACCTCTGCTACCGCTTCGGACGCAGCTTTCCGTATCTGTTTGGTGCCAAATTCTGCGACGACGACGTAGAGCTCATCGTCTGGCTGGGATACCTGTAGGGCGATTTTCTTAAGATGAAGAAACCACGCCATTTTGTAGAGTCGCAATGGTCCGTCGGCTTTGACGTATGGATATGCGTTCGCTTTGTATAAAAAAGTCGTGTCGAAACGTGGCGCTTGGCTCTTGATAAGTGAAAACATTTCGTTTCGAGTCTTGGCGGAATCGTCGACAGCGTGGAAACCCCTTGCGAGAGATATGCCTTCCTTGGAGCGACTCGCCCTGAGATGAAGGCCTTCGATGAGATCATCTCCGTGACGCGCCGTATCGAAGGTAGCTGTCCCGAAGCCGAAATACGTTGACGCGCCACCGCCTTTCGGGTTTGGGGAGCCTTTGTAGTCAAGGTTTCCAGTTTCGTCTGCGTAGAGGTATATGCGTCGAGACATTGAAGAAAATTGTGTAATGGTGCAGGGCTACTGTCCAGATGCCGGGCGCGCGAGCTGGGCAACCAGGAACGCCGAGTCCTGGGTGAACGGCTGGAGGTCCCAGCTCTCGTAGCAGTACTGGACCGCGAAGCCGGCTTCCTTGGCGGTAGCGAGGAAGTCGTCGAAGCTCCAGCCGCGGCCCGCGCCGAAGCCGACGAAGAGGCGGCCACCGGGGCGCAGGGTGCGGAAGATGTTTTCCAGCGCCGGCGCTCGGCCGGCGGGGTCGAGGAAGCCCATCACGTTGCCGGCACACACGGCGACGTCGATGTCGCGGGCGGGGATCTCGTCCTCGGAGAGGTCGCCGACCAGCCAGGTGGCGTCGGGGAAGTCCTCCTTCGCGTGGCCGATGAGGATCGGGTCGAGGTCGGTGCCAATCACCTCATGTCCGCGCTGGGCGAGGTAGCCGCCGACGCGGCCGGTGCCGCAGCCTGCGTCGAGGATGCGTGCGTGGCGGGGCACGGTGGCGTCGATAAGCCTGGCCTCGCCGTCGATGTCCTTGCCTTGGGCGACGAATGCTTTCCATCGCTGTGCATAATTTTCGGAGTGGGCGGGATTCGCGGTGGTGATGTCTTTCCAGGTAGGCATGGTGCCGAGTATATGCGAGTTACAGATCACACCATTAATCGGAGTGAAGGCTTCCCGGGGTATGCAGCACTGCGCTACGCTGCTGGTTGTGACGACAATAGATGCAACGGACGCGCCCGAAAAGCAGGTGGAGGCGAAGCGCAGCACGCGCGCGCTCGTGCTCGACGTGCTTTCGGCGGCGGCCCGATTTTTCATGGCCTACGTGTGGATTAAGGCGGCGATCCCGAAAATCGGCGCCGTGCTGGACGTGACGCAAACCATCGCCGCGTACGAGATTTTTACACGCGACTGGTCCTACCTACTCGCGCACATCATCGGCCCCCTCGAACTCGCGGGCGGGCTCCTCCTGCTCCTGGGGATCAAGCTGCGGCCCGCGGGCTGGGTCTCCATCGGCGTGCTGAGCCTGTTTATTATCGGCATGCTCTCCGCGTGGCAGCGCGGCCTGATCATTGACTGCGGCTGCTTCGACCCCAACACTGAGGGCACCGAGGGGACAAACCTCCTGGCCACCGTGGGGCGCGACGTTATCTACATCGCGATCACGCTGTTCATGATCTATCGCCCGTTCAAGAAATTCGCCATCTACCCCTAGGGCCAGGTCGTGCCGTATAATCCGCGGGGTAGAGCGGCGCTTATCGACGCTACCGAAACCCGCGTGGCAGCGCCGACCGGCCACAACCGCTTCTGATATTGAGGAGAACCTACATTGACCACTCGTAAGGTCCAGAACCCGAACGCGAAGGGTGGCGCCGGCTTCATTTGGGCCATCGTCGCCGTCATTGCGATCGCCGCGATTGTGATTGGCATCATCGTCTTCAACGGTAAGAAGGACCGCAAGGACGCGATTGCCGAGGAGATGATTGACACGACCGGTATCACCTCTACCTGGGAGGAAGGGTCCGACGTGATCCACCTCGCCGCCGAGGGTGCGGAGGACGCTCCGGAGGCTGACCTGTTCGAAGACTTCTCCTGCTCCCACTGTGCCGAGCTGGAGGAAGCGACGGGCGACCAGGCGCTCGAGGCGCTGAAGGCAGGCGAGATCCAGATTGAGCTGCGCCCAATGGTGGCGTTGGACGGCCGTGGCGACGCGTACTCGCCGGATCACTCCACCCGCACCCTGGCGGCGGAGCTGGCACTGTTCGCGCACAACGACACGAACGCCGCGCTCAACCTGCGCTACTACCTGTTTGGGAACCAGCAGGACGTGTACAAGAAGCTCGAGGCTGAAGACCTGGCCAAGCTGGCCGAGGACTACGGCGCATCCGGGGATGCCGTGCAGGAGATTCGCGACGGCAAGTACATGGACACCGCGAAGGAGGTCTCCGACGCGAACATTAAGCTGCAGGAGGACCGCACCAAGGACGCCCCGGCCGACCAGCAGGGCGCTTGGACCCCGCGCGTGATGGTCGACGGCAAGGACATTGAGGGCGACCGCGACGCTTGGGTGGAGACCCTGAAGAACAGCAAGTAGCCCCCTGCACACCCCGCCCGGCCCCGCCGGGTGGAGTTGTCAGAATTCGCGCCCGCAGGCGATTTGGTTCGCCAGCGGGCGCGCGTGTATATTGAGCAAAGTGCTTCGGGCCGGTCGCTGCTGGTCCATGCAATCCCAAACTGGGGCTATGGCGCAGTTGGTAGCGCACCACACTGGCAGTGTGGGGGTCACGGGTTCGAATCCCGTTAGCTCCACTCCTACAATTACATATTCACCTACGGGGCTATGGCGCAGTTGGTAGCGCACCACACTGGCAGTGTGGGGGTCACGGGTTCGAATCCCGTTAGCTCCACTTTGGCACGCTGCCCGGCTGACTCAGTGAGTTGGCCGGGCAGCTTTTCGTTGGTGCGGGGTGGAAGGTACCTGGCTCTGGCCGTGGTTGGCGGCGAGGTGCGGCCTGTTTGAGGGTTAAGCGACAAAATGTGTGCTTTTCTCGGCGTGTCGACTTAAGCGACAAAATGTGTGCTTTTTTGGGGGTGGGATGGGTGGTTTTTGGGTGTGTTGTGCTGGGGTTATGTTCGTCCTGCCCAG
>NZ_NSGK01000019.1:0-5753 GCF_002285085.1 Corynebacterium sp. NML 150383
GGGTCGGCGGTAACCTACTCTCCCACACCCTCCCGAGTGCAGTACCATCAGCGCGGGCGGGCTTAGCTTCCGGGTTCGGAATGGGACCGGGCGTTTCCCCGCCGCCATCAACCACCGACACACCCAACGGGGCATGCCAGCCACCAACCACCAGGGTTAGTGATGCGACAGTCAAAATATTCAACATGTGAACATGTTGGCCAACAGTGTGCTGTGCCAGCACTGCATAGTGGACGCAAACAAATCGTTTCGCAAACCTACAACACCACAAGTGTATCCACGTGTGTGCAAAAGTGTTTGATCAACGGCGGATTAGTACCAGTCACCTCCACACCTTACGATGCTTCCAGATCTGGCCTATCAACCCAGTCATCTCCTGGGCGCCTAAGAAACCTCATCTCAAAACAGGCTTCCCGCTTAGATGCTTTCAGCGGTTATCCCTCCCGTACGTAGCCAACCAGCAATGCTCCTGGCGGAACAACTGGCACACCAGAGGTACGTCCGTCCCGGTCCTCTCGTACTAGGGACAGCCTTCTTCAAGTTTCAACGCGCGCGGCGGATAGAGACCGAACTGTCTCACGACGTTCTGAACCCAGCTCGCGTGCCGCTTTAATGGGCGAACAGCCCAACCCTTGGGACCTACTCCAGCCCCAGGATGCGACGAGCCGACATCGAGGTGCCAAACCATCCCGTCGATATGGACTCTTGGGGAAGATCAGCCTGTTATCCCCGGGGTACCTTTTATCCGTTGAGCGACACCACATCCACAAGTAGGTGCCGGATCACTAGTCCCGACTTTCGTCCCTGCTCGACTTGTAAGTCTCACAGTCAAGCTCCCTTGTGCACTTACACTCTAAACACCTGATTGCCAACCAGGCTGAGGGAACCTTTGGGCGCCTCCGTTACATTTTGGGAGGCAACCGCCCCAGTTAAACTACCCACCAGGCACTGTCCCCAACCCAGATCATGGGCCAAGGTTAGATATCCACTACGGTCAGAGTGGTATTTCAACAACGACTCCACACCAACTAGCGTCAATGCTTCACAGTCTCCCACCTATCCTACACAAACCGCACCGAATGCCAATACCAAGCTATAGTGAAGGTCCCGGGGTCTTTTCGTCCTGCCGCGCGAAACGAGCATCTTTACTCGTACTGCAATTTCACCGGGCCTGTGGTTGAGACAGCAGGGGAGTCGTTACGCCATTCGTGCAGGTCGGAACTTACCCGACAAGGAATTTCGCTACCTTAGGATGGTTATAGTTACCACCGCCGTTTACTGGGGCTTAAATTCTCCGCTTCGACCCAACAAAGGATCTAACAGGTCCTCGTAACCTTCCAGCACCGGGCAGGCGTCAGTCCGTATACATCAACTTAACCGTCTTCGCACGGACCTGTGTTTTTGATAAACAGTCGCTCCCCTCTCTTCTCTGCGACCCACACCAGCACACCACACGAAAAATGCGGCCACCAGCACAGGTCCCCCTTCTCCCGAAGTTACGGGGGAATTTTGCCGAATTCCTTAACCACAGTTCACCCGACCGCTTTAGTATTCTCTACCTGACCACCTGTGTCGGTTTCGGGTACGGGCCGTATGCACACTCGCTAGAGGCTTTTCTCGACAGCACAGGATCACCAACATCACCCAAAAAAGGGCTACGCATCACGCCTCACACACAAAAACGATGGCATTTCACACACCGTCGTGCCACACGCTTACACCACAATCCAATAAGTGGCTTGGCTACCACACTGCGTCACCCCATCACTTGACTACAACGACTCAGGCCCCACGCATCACACCAACCCAGGGCAACAAAGTTACCCCATGGCCAGCGATCAGGGTGGTTAGTATCACCGCTTCATCACTTGACGCACACACACGGGTACGGGAATATCAACCCGTTGACCATCGACTACGCCTGTCGGCCTCGCCTTAGGACCCGACTCACCCTGGGAAGACGAACTTGACCCAGGAACCCTTAGTCATCCAGCGGTAAGGATTCTCACCTTACACTCGTTACTCATGCCTGCATTCTCACTCGCACACAGTCCACAACCCCTCACGGTACTGCTTCACACCATGCACGACGCTCCCCTACCCAACAAAACATTGTTGCCGCGGCTTCGGCGGTGTACTTGAGCCCCACTACATTGTCGGCGCGGAACCACTCGACCAGTGAGCTATTACGCACTCTTTCAAGGATGGCTGCTTCTAAGCCAACCTCCTGGCTGTCTTCGCGATCCCACATCCTTTTCCACTTAGTACACCCTTAGGGGCCTTAACCGGCGATCTGGGCTGTTTCCCTCTCGACTATGAAGCTTATCCCCCACAGTCTCACTGCTGTACAACACTTAACACCGGCATTCGGAGTTTGGCTGATGTTGCTAAGATGATAGTCCCGCTCAACCAACCAGTAGCTCTACCTCCGGCAAGCTCATACAACGCTGCACCTAAATGCATTTCGGGGAGAACCAGCTATCACGGAGTTTGATTGGCCTTTCACCCCTACCCACAACTCATCCCCGCAGTTTTCAACCTACGTGGGTTCGCGCCTCCACAACCTCTTACAGCTGCTTCACACTGGCCATGGGTAGATCACCCCGCTTCGGGTCCAGGACATGCCACTAACAACACCCAATGAGGATTCGCTTTCGCTACGACTACCCCTAACGGGTTAACCTCGCGACATGCCGCTGACTCGCAGGCTCATTCTTCAAAAGGCACGCCATCACACACAAGAGGCGCTCTGACGGATTGTAAGCGCACGGTTTCAGGAACTCTTTCACTCCCCTCCCGGGGTACTTTTCACCATTCCCTCACGGTACTATCCACTATCGGTCACACTGAGTATTTAGGCTTACCGGGTGGTCCCGGCAGATTCACAGCAGATTCCACGAGCCCGCTGCTACTCGGGGCAACAACAACACACACGCACACGCCTTCACGTACAGGACTCTCACCCACTCCGGCGCACCATCCCAGATGCTTCCGCTAACACGCACGCGCACGCTCCTGGTCAGCAGCCCAGAAACACTGCACCCCACAACACCACACACGCAACCCCTGCCAGGTATCACACGCACATGGTTTAGCCTCATCCACGTTCGCTCGCCGCTACTAGCAGAATCACAATTGTTTTCTTCTCCTACGGGTACTGAGATGTTTCACTTCCCCGCGTCAACCTCCACACAGACTATGCATTCATCTGCAGGTAACACCACACAACCGGTGCTGGGTTCCCCCATTCGGACATCCTCGGATCAACGCTTTGTTGACAACTCCCCGAGGCATAACGCAGCCTCACACGTCCTTCATCGGCTCAGCATGCCAAGGCATCCACCGTACGCCCTGAATAACCAAACAATTATCCAACACACACAAACACACACCACCACAGGGCGGCGCATGCTCAGATACACAAAACACAAAAACAGTCTTGCAAACTTACAAAACAAAAAATCCTTCACAACACCACACCCCAAGCACACACAAACATGCGCACAAGGATGCGGCAAAGAAGAAAGATGCTCGCGTCCACTATACAGTTCTCACACAACACACCCACACCACAACAACCACACACCACAAACAGCGCAGTGATCATTCACGTGCAGGCCAACAAGACAACCACAACCACACACAACGCAAACGCCGTGCGCAGGCCATGTGCTGCCCCAGACACCCAACAGCATGCCAACATACCCAAAACCATGTTTGCGGAACACTTGGTTACCACCCATGCCACACAAAGCAGAAGCATCCAACCCTGCCGGTGCGCATCCACCCGGAATTTATACAAAACAAATACGTGGCAGTCACACCTTAGGCGACATCAACCACCAACCCACAACCGTGGGCACAAAAACAAAAGCTCCTTAGAAAGGAGGTGATCCAGCCGCACCTTCCGGTACGGCTACCTTGTTACGACTTCGTCCCAATCGCCGATCCCACCTTCGACCACTCCCTAACACGTTTGGGCCATGGGCTTCGGGTGTTACCAACTTTCATGACGTGACGGGCGGTGTGTACAAGGCCCGGGAACGTATTCACCGCAGCGTTGCTGATCTGCGATTACTAGCGACTCCGACTTCATGGGGTCGAGTTGCAGACCCCAATCCGAACTACGACCGGCTTTCAGCGATTAGCACACCCTCACAGGATCGCACACGCGTTGTACCGACCATTGTAGCATGTGTGAAGCCCTGGACATAAGGGGCATGATGATTTGACGTCATCCCCACCTTCCTCCGAGTTCACCCCGGCAGTCTCTCATGAGTCCCCAACCAAATGCTGGCAACATAAGACAAGGGTTGCGCTCGTTGCGGGACTTAACCCAACATCTCACGACACGAGCTGACGACAACCATGCACCACCTGTACACCAGCCACAAAGGGAAAGACTATCTCTAGCCCGATCCAGTGTATGTCAAGCCCAGGTAAGGTTCTTCGCGTTGCATCGAATTAATCCACATGCTCCGCCGCTTGTGCGGGCCCCCGTCAATTCCTTTGAGTTTTAGCCTTGCGGCCGTACTCCCCAGGCGGGGCGCTTAATGCGTTAGCTACGGCACGAACCCCGTGGAAGGGACTCACACCTAGCGCCCACCGTTTACGGCATGGACTACCAGGGTATCTAATCCTGTTCGCTCCCCATGCTTTCGCTCCTCAGCGTCAGTTACTGCCCAGAGACCTGCCTTCGCCATCGGTGTTCCTCCTGATATCTGCGCATTCCACCGCTACACCAGGAATTCCAGTCTCCCCTACAGCACTCAAGTTATGCCCGTATCGCCTGCAACCCCGCAGTTAAGCTGCGGTATTCCACAAACGACGCGACAAACCACCTACGAGCTCTTTACGCCCAGTAATTCCGGACAACGCTCGCACCCTACGTATTACCGCGGCTGCTGGCACGTAGTTAGCCGGTGCTTCTTCTCAACCTACCGTCACAAAAGCTTCGTCGGTTGCGAAAGGAGTTTACAACCCGAAGGCCGTCATCCCCCACGCGGCGTCGCTGCATCAGGCTTGCGCCCATTGTGCAATATTCCCCACTGCTGCCTCCCGTAGGAGTCTGGGCCGTATCTCAGTCCCAATGTGGCCGTACACCCTCTCAGGCCGGCTACCCGTCGACGCCTTGGTAGGCCATTACCCCACCAACAAGCTGATAGGCCGCGAGCTCATCCCATACCGCAAAAGCTTTCCACCACCCCATCCAAGAAGTGGTCATATTCGGTATTAGACCCAGTTTCCCAGGCTTATCCCAAAGTACAGGGCAGATCACCCACGTGTTACTCACCCGTTCGCCACTCGAGTACCCTGCAAGCAGGGCCTTTCCGTTCGACTTGCATGTGTTAAGCACGCCGCCAGCGTTCATCCTGAGCCAGGATCAAACTCTCCACAAAAAAGTTTCAGCAAGAAACAAAGGCCGTGAAAAGCCCAAACCTAACCAAAAACAAACCAACCCACACCACAACCAAATGCAGTGCAGGACTGGCAAATCCTCAAATTACCTTCACGTGCCGACCCAACCCGACGGGGCAAAAACAGGCCGACACAACAAAAAATATAGTTACAAAACGCGAATCAAATCACGCACCATAACCAGCAAACACCACCTGCAACTAGAGGTTCACAAGCGATGCTACCGGCACACACCAACCACACAAAACGTGCAGCCAGCACAACACAGGCACGCAACCAATCCACAAACAAAAGTACATTGGCACACTATCGAGTTCTCAAACAACACACGCACA